>WGFD01000149.1 GCA_015492395.1 Deltaproteobacteria bacterium
TATCAGAAGTGCCTTACAATCGATCCTATGGCGGAGGAGTTCTACCAGCGTCTGATGGTAGTCTATAATAAGCTTGACAGACGGGCTGAAGCGCTTGCTGTCTATCAGCGCTGCCGAAATGTCCTCGCCACTCTCCTCCGAATCTCACCTTCATCTGCCACAGAGGCCATCCACAGAGAGCTCGACCGCCACCCGAAGAGGCCCAAAAAGCGCCATTCTAAAGGGTCAAAGGCGACAAAGGGACTCTGAATAGCTTGGAGCTCCATGCGGGCTTCGACTGTGAATAATCTACAATGAGATTCGCTTGCTGTGCAAGGAACTCGGAAACAGTCCAAGTTCTAGGTTTACAGTGGAGATGGCTGTACTAGGAGGCGTGTAAGTCCCAAAGAGTAACATGTCCCGTCATAGATGGCTCGAACTCATTGAAAAGATAGGGGAAATAGTGTTTCATGGTCCGTCTACGAACATGTATGGCGAGCGTAGTATAATCGGATAATTCCTTATTTGCGAGTGGACTGTTCAGGGTTTCTTAATCAAGGGTAATAAAAACTGCCGTAGCTGTAAGATATATGTAAGATATCCCGCCGTAAAATGATATCGTCAGGTTTGATTTTGATAAAGTCGTAAAAAGCCAAAAACAGGAAGCCCGGCACTGAAGATTCGGAAAGGGGATAAGGAGGCGTTCAAAAAGATGGTGGAGGCAAATCTCCGGCTCGTCGTGAGTGTTGCCAAGCGTTATATATATTTAAGAGGGCTGCCCTTTCAGGATCTTAATAGATGAAGGTAATATAGGATTCCTGGAATCCATGGAGCGCTTTGAGGTAGTCAAAGATTGTAGACTTTCTACCTATGCCGCAGGATAAGGCAATCCATAGAGAGGGCGATTTCGAACCGGATAGACCCGGTGAGCTTTCCGATTAAAGTGAGGACGGATATATGCAGGTCGTTGAAGGTAAGAAACGAGTTGACGACAATACCTGGAAGAGAGCCGAGCGTAAGGAAATTGGCCGGGAGGATGGGGGGGCCGGCGGGTATGTAAAAAAGCCGGATGTGGTGTACGGGAAGAAGTAATTTCCGGATGCGCAAATTTGAGAAGGATTGGATCATCCCATGCTGGATCAATTAAAGGGCAAAAAATATTGTTTCAATAGAGATAATGGAAGTAAAGAAGAGAGAAAAATTCATGGTTAAGTGCCTGAATACACTGAAAGGTCATGAAAGAAAGGCGTTACAATTACGCTTTGGCTTCGAAGGAAAACCACGGACTCTCGAGGAATTAGGGAAAAACTTCGGAGTTGCCGTGGAGAGTATAAGGCAGGTCGAACTAAGGACCTTGAGTAAGCTCAGGAGTATCATGATGGATATATCGTATGCCGATATTGTGTGGCCGGGCTTATTACGCGTGCCATTTTTAATGTATGTGTATAAGCGGTGTCCCGGAACGGAGCGCGTAAATGTACAATAACGGACTGAATACCAACACGGCTATGTATGGTTCTAAGGTTCTGTATGGTCCGTATAAAAACACGAGGGGAGTTATGAGCATAAAAATTTTAGTTGCTTTTAGCAACCGGTTGCTTTCTGAAGGCTTAGGCAGAATGCTGGAGGGAGGTGAAGTTCCGGTAAGTGTTAGTATCCTGGAGGATGACAACCCCCAAGAGAAGATTTCGTCTGTCAGGCCGGATATCATCATCGTCGATCTCTTGACACTATACAATGTGTTTGGAGCCTTCAACGACGATGAGAGGGACCTGAGCTTTATTCTTTTCGATACGGACTGTGGTGAAGGGAATATAAACTCCGCCATTAACGAAAGAGGGGTAAGGGGGGTCGTTCGAGGGGATGCTACGCTTCGCACACTTAGCGAGGCGATTATTGCCGTCTCCACCGGCAATAACTGGTTCTATAAGACCGAAGACCGACTTAGCATTCCGACGGATGTGGTCTAAATCTCTTTTAAGGCAGTGAAAAACTTTTCAACTGTAAGACCTGTGTAAGATATATCCTCTTAAACTGATACTTTATTTTTAAGATGCTTCCACGGGGATTGCTCACAACGGTACTGTGGCGCTTAAGGCTGAGCGGTATCGGACAAAGTGAGTTGGGCATGTCCGGTGAAGCGCCTGTCTGCATACGGTTCATCAGCACCTGTCCGCCAGGATTGACAGGCGGGCATTTTCCCAGCTTGCTGCAAGGAGCTTCAATATAATCTCAAGGGGGTAGACCGTGAGTGCAATAGATATGAAGTACACCGAACTTGGCGGACAAAGTGGTCTTTTGGGAAGGCCGATAGATGACGAGGCTACGTGTTCGGATGGCGTTGGGCGTTTTCGCCACTTTGAATATGGTTCCATTTACTGGCACCCCCTCACGGGAGCGAACGAAGTGCACGGGCTCATCCGTGAAAAGTGGGCAAGGCTTGGGTGGGAAAAGAGCTTTCTGGGATATCCCAAAACCGATGAAAGGTCGAGCCCTGTCGCTAAGGGGAGGTACAATCAATTCCAGGGTGGTACAATTCTGTGGTTTCCGCCTGCTAAGGAGGCCTTTGTAGTGCACGGTACGATCCGCGACAAAGGGAACAGTCTTGGATGGAACAGCCTATCCGGAACCTCCGAGCGTTGAGGGCACCAATACGCGTGGCTATGCGATCCGTTATAATGGTTTTGAGGCCTTCTTCAGCGGTCTGCGTGGAATGATCTCATCGCGGTTGCCTTCGATATCCAAGGCTGACTCACTCATACGGAGAGATGTGTTGTCTGTCGGGTTTTCTTAAAGAAGAGAAGGGTTGATTTACGTTGGGAGTACGGAAGGACTGTCTCTTTAATTCCGATGGACTCTAAGGTGGTCGGCAGGGATAACCTCTTAAGTTCCACTGCGGATCTTGGGCCTTTGATGGCGATGATGGTTCCCCCGGTCTTTACAAACGGACCGGCGACCGCCAGAAACTTGCCCAGATCCGCGAAGGCCCTCGATGTAACGGTGTCGAATCCTCCAGTATACCTCTCAATGATGGTTGGCGCCTCCGCCCTGCCATGTGCGATGTCTATATCCTTCAGGCCCAAAACCCTTGCAATATGCCTCATGAAGTGGATCTTTTTGCCTGTGGATTCCAGTAGCGTTACCTGAAGGTATGGCACTGCGATCTTCAGAGGGATCCCTGGGAACCCGGCCCCGGCGCCTATATCCAGGAGGTTTTTAGAACCACCCAGTGATGGCACAATGGCCAGGGAGTCCAGAAAGTGCCTGATAATAATGTCTTTTTTTTCGACGACCGAGGTTAGGTTGATTTTCCGGTTCCACCTTCTGAGCTCTTCCATGTATCTTAGAAAAGATGATATCGCACTGCCGGTAAGGGAGACTCCGATCTCTCTTGCGCCCTCTTCCAGCCAAGATTGAAGGTTGTCTTTTTGCATGCCTCCATGGGGTACTATGACCCGTTGATTATTTCGCCTCAAGCACGCCTGCAATAGCGCGTTAAACGGCTATAGATGCCCGCCCTTCTTCAAGTGAACAAGCAGTATGGATATGGCAGCAGGCGTTATACCGGGTATGCGCGCCGCCCGCCCTACGGATGTCGGCCTTATGAGTGTGAGTTTTTCCTCTATCTCAGCCGAAAGCCCCGGAAGGTCCTTGTATGAGAACTCCTCCGGTATTCTGAGCTCTTCCATCTTTTTGAAGCGCACTATCTGCTCGTTTTGCCTCTTGATATACCCCTCGTACTTCACACCTATCTCTACCTGTTCGGTGATCTTTCCGGGGGGCAACTCCTCCCATGACATAGCCCTGTATAACATAGCCAGGTCTACCTCCGGTCTGCGCAGCAGTTCCTTAAGAGAGAGTACCTTTTTTATCTCCGCCCCGCCTGTGGCGGCCAGCACCCTGTTTGTGGCGGTGGATGGAGAGACCCTGGTCTCTTCCAGCCGGTTCAGCACCTGCTCTATATGGGCCATCTTTAGCCTGAATCTGTCGTAATCCCTTTGCTTCAGAAGCCCGGCCTTATACCCCCTTTCGGCGAGCCGCAAGTCGGCATTGTCCTCCCTCAGAACGAGCCTGTACTCCGCGCGGGATGTAAACATCCTATAGGGTTCACGCGCTCCCTTCGTTACAAGGTCGTCGATCATCACCCCTATGTATGCGTCGGATCTCGCGAAAGTTAACGGCGCCTCCCCCTTGATCTTGAGAGTTGCGTTCATGCCAGCTACCAGCCCCTGGGCGGCCGCCTCTTCATAGCCGGAAGTCCCGTTGATCTGGCCGGCAAGGTATAATCCCTCTATGGCTTTGCTCTCCAGGGTCGGCTTGAGCTGTGTCGGCTCTATGTAGTCGTATTCGATGGCATATCCCGGCCGCAGTATCTCCACCTCTTCCAGCCCTTCGATGGTTCTCAGGAACCACAGTTGCACATCCACGGGCAGGCTGGTAGACAGGCCGTTGGGGTATATCTCAATAGTATCATATCCTTCCGGCTCCAAGAAGACCTGGTGCCTCTCCTTTTCGGGAAACCGTACCACCTTGTCCTCGATGGAGGGGCAGTAGCGCGGACCGGTGCCCTTGATGACCCCTGTATAAAGGGGCGAGTTTTCCATATTTTCCCTGATAATACGGTGAGTCGTACCGTTAGTATATGTTATGTGACAGGGTATCTGCCTCTGAAGGATGGCCTCTGTGGAGAAGGAGAAGGGCCGGGGTTCGGTGTCACCGTCTTGCCTCTGGAGCCTCTGGAAGTCGATCGTCTTGCCGTTAAGCCGCGGACAGGTCCCTGTCTTGAATCTTCCCATGAGGAGTCCCAGCTTCTTGAGGGACGTGGAGAGGGCGATGGACGGCATGTCACCTGCCCTGCCCCCCCGGAAGCTGGCAAGGCCTATGTGCATTAGTCCGTTCAGGAATGTACCTGTTGTTATAATGACCGCCTTTGCGGTGAATGTTTCACCGGTCGCTGTTCTTACCCCCGCAACACTGCCGCCTTTCACCAGGATCTCTTCCACCGCCGCCTGTCTTATGCACAGACTGTCCTCATTTTCGAGCGACCTTCTCATGTAGTTTCTGTAGATAGCCCTGTCAGCCTGGGCCCTGGATGCCCTGACGGCGGGTCCTTTACTGGCGTTAAGGGTGCGGAACTGGATGCCGGCGGCATCTATGGCCCTTCCCATCTCGCCACCAAGGGCATCTATCTCCTTGACAAGGTGCCCCTTACCGACGCCGCCTATGGCGGGATTGCAGGACATCTGTCCTATGGTGTCCAGGTTGAGGGTCAAGACGAGGGTGACGAGCCCCATCCTGGCGGCCGCAAGACCTGCCTCGCATCCGGCATGACCTGAGCCGACTACTATTACACTGTATCTGTCATTTGATGGCATTGCATGTTTTCCTCTGCGGTGTCCGGGAGCTTATTCCCCTCCGTGTGTGATGGGGCCGCTTCCGGTAGCGACCCCTGCAAATTCGTGACGTAATACCTTTGTCCCATCGAAGGTGCCTCTCTCCAGCCTGCCGCCCCCTTGGAAGACGAGGTAACCCTTCGATGTCAGGTGAGGAATCCTTCTAGCTATCCTTGCCATCTCCTCCCTGTCCAGCCCGCCCGCTATCAGGCAGATGGTCTTCTCAACGTCATAGGGGTTTTTAATGGCCAACACCGCAACAGTCCCGTCCGGTCTGTATGACCTGCCGTTTACTATGATGCGTCCGGGCTCGATCTCAAACCCCTTTGGGAGGTATTTTGCGATGGAACTGAAGAGAAGGTTCTCAACCGGTCCCCCGACGATAAGCACGGATCTTTCCTTGATATACTGGAGGCTTGCCTTGTCATCTGGTATGGACTGTAAGCCGTAGTCCTTTACAAGGCTATGGATTAGGGGACGGTATCTTGCCCCACCTTCCTTCCCGCCGGGTACTATTACGGCTCCTGCCCTGTCTCCAAAGAACCCGGCGAGGGACGGAGGCACTTCTTCATGTGACAGGATCCTGAAGTTATCGAAGTTCGGGTCCACCTCCACGGAGAGCGCCTCCTTGCCGACCACCAGCTCCACCTCTTTTTCTTTACCGTCAAGCCGTATCCTCTCCCAGAGCTCTCCTCCGCCCGGCGTTTCGATACGTATGGGCAGGTCGAGCATATAAGGGGGAGTCTTCTGTGACAATTTGAGAATAATCGAATGCTCATCGTCTTTAGATACCTGTTTTGCCCACTCCAGAGTTATTTCCGGACCGCCGCTCCTTTCAAGCCACTGCGTGAAGAACCAGCCCAGACCTCTCCCGGATACCCTTTCGAAGGCCCTCTTTATGTCGATCCATGATGCTCTCTTGAAGGCGTTGTTTTTGAAGAATTCCCGTAAGCCGCTGTAGAAAAGGTCGTCGCCGAGGAGCCTTCTTAACATATGGAATACCATGGCCCCCTTGTTGTACCCTACGGCCCGTGAGGAGGGCTTGGTCGCATCCAGGAAGGCCGCAAGGGGGATCGCCTCCTCTCCGGCATAGCTTTTATAGTTGATCAGCATCTTCTTCCTGTATCTTCTCCCCTCTTCACTTCCCTTCCTTGCCGCGTACAGGTGGTCGGCGGTGTAGGTCGTCAGCGCTTCGGCCCAGTTACCGTGCCTTGTGTCCGGCAATACGGAGTTCCCCCACCAGCTGTGTGCTATTTCATGGCCCAAGGATGTATCCGGTATGAAGGGTAGTCTGATTATATCGGAGCCCAGGAGGGTATATGACGGCATGCCGTAACCCGTAGGCAGGAAGCTCTCTACAACGGCGAACTTTTCAAATGGATATGGGGGGAACAGCTCCCTGTAGAGGTCGAGGTACCACTTTACCTTCTCTATGTACAAATTGGAGAGTTCCTTATCCTTCGTAAATAGGAATGTATAGATATCCACACCTCTGTGGCGCTCGGAGTCCACTTTATAGCGTCCAACCATCAGGTTTACGCCCTCGACCGGCTTATCGGTCTTCCATCGGTTTACGGTCCCTCCTGCGGATTCCTCTCTTCCCAGCCACCTTCCCTCCATGACGGCGTCAAATCCCGCCGGCGTCCTTACGGTGACGTCAAAGAGGCTGAGGGTATCTTTGGCCCATGGAAACCAGAAGGATGAGGCCGGCAGATAGGCGCCTTCTTTGCCGATTACCCCGTCCGCCACGTAGGCGACCCCCCTCCTTATCCCTTCTCTCGCCGCCGATATGTCCGGGAAGGTGGTATGGAAGGATACCTTGATGGTCTTTGAGGTACGTCCCTTCTCCGTGTCTATATCCAGTGAAAAGGGGATATCTATCTCCTTCCTGCCCCCGTTAGGGGAGGTGTTTATGGAGAATTCCATGAGGGCGCCGTCCATCTCCACCCTGTCTATGGTGGATGTCTTGCCTGATATCAGGCGCAAAGGGGAACGTGTCACATCTGTGATGAAGACCGTTCCGCCTACCAGGCGTCCTTCCAAATCGACAGTTACATCCAGCCTGTAGGCGGGAGTGTCCCTTGGTCCGGCGAAGCAGGACGTGGTCGAGAGTGCCATGAGGAGTAATATGGATATTATGGGTCTGTATACCATAACAAGGCCTTGGAGTCTTGAGGCAACGATGACGATATGGTTAGGGTAACAGGCTTTGATAGTCCTGGTAAAGGATTTTCACATACAGATAAAGGCTTGCGGGCCTTGGAGGGTTGACGGCGATGTAGTATGGCGCGGCGTTGCGGTATCGCGCCGCAGTGAAGTGAGCTGGAGAAACGCCTTCGTGTGGTTAAGACGAAAGAGCGCTAAGCACCGCGGGTGCTGGAAATGAGGAAAGTGGGCGTAGAGATAAAGGAGACCCGGGCCCACTGGGAAGGCGAATTGATCTTTCATAGAATCCATCCCTTCCTCAAATCTATTGACAGCGGCGAGGCCATTTGAGTAGAGTAGTTTCATGCCGAGAAGATCGGGAACTATCCTGTCCAGCCACCCTTATCATACCGTTCGAAGAGGCTGCAACAGGCAAGTGGTTTTTGCAGCCGCAGGAGTCTGTCTTTACCACATCGAAAACCTTAAGGGATGAAAGGAGATATGTGGCTGTGAGGTATATGCGCAGTATCTCATGAAGGGCCGTATACCTCTCAGGGGTGGAAGGAACGAGCGGAGTGCTGCAGGAAGGCCGGTATGGATCCGCCCGAAACATATAAATATCTCTTTGCGTGTGGTCGATATATAAAACTCAGCTCCGCGAGGGGATATTGTATGATGATGGAGCCGGAGAGGTACGTAGGGTGGTTCAGTTATGGACTATAAGGTGGGAGTGGGATTATGATAAGACAGGTAGTTCGGAGGACAGTAGAAACCGGAGGCAGGATGAGTCAGTTTCGCCCTTTCATGGGCCGCTGTATAAAGTGGGGTAGTGGTTCGAATCGCCGGGTGTCCTCCTTGCCGGCCGTCATTATGATGGTTGCGGCGTTGGTTGTTCCGGCCCGTCCCGCTCCCTCGGTGATGGTGCCTGTGACTGCCCGCGCGGCAGGGGAGCCGGGAGAGCAGTGGGTGAACCATATGCAGGCGGGCATCGCCTCGCGGGAGTACAGAGTAAATCTGAGTGGTGGGAAATTGCAGGCTCCCAACCGTGCGCATAATCTCAGGCTTTACTTCGACACCGGGGGTATTACTTTGAAAGACCGCACCGCTCCTGGCGGTCCCGAACTGCTCAGGCTCGGACATGCCGGGATAGGCAGGTGCAAGGACAGGAGGGAGCAAGAGAGGGTTTCCCGCTTCCGTTCCTGCAAGGAGCTTATCGGTTCAGCCGGTGATGTGAAGGTGCTCCGGGATGGGAGCCGGGTGGAGATAAGGAGAGAGGGGTTCTCCGAGTGGTTTGTAAACGGTCCGCGGGGGGTGGA
>WGFD01000150.1 GCA_015492395.1 Deltaproteobacteria bacterium
AGCTCCTTCTTTTTCCCATCCCGTAATCATACGGATTTCCTTGCTCCTTGAAAAGCTCTTTTTCCCTTATTTGAAGCCATGTTATACTGCTTCACCCCCATCAGTTTACACACACTCTTACGCGATGAGCCTTATCTTTTTGCTCCTTGATGTGTATCTCTTGCATCGAGGAGCCTTCGGATATAAGCCGGGGGGCTGAAACGATTCCATCCCCATTCCGGCGCGATCAAAAACCTTTTTGGTGTACTACCGCAGAGTCGGTGTATAATCGTTTCTTGCGGCGTGTGTTCCAGGAAAGATACGACCGTGTCCGCGTATTCTTCAAGCCCCAACGGCCTTACCGCCCCATTCCTGTATAGGCTCTCCATCTTTGTGCCCCTCAGTATGTGGAGGGGATGGAGCTTTATGCCCCATACACCCAATTCGGCGAGGAACCTTGCGGTATCCAGTATATCTCCGGTAGTTTCACCGGGCAGACCAAGGATCACGTGCGCACAGACCGGGATGTGTCTGTCCGATACATCTTTATGGGCCGAGAGGAAGTCCGCGACGGTGTGACCCCTGTTGATGGATCTGAGTGTATGGTCTTGGGATGACTGAAGCCCCAGTTCGATCCATAGGTATTTCTTGCTTGACAGTCTCGTAAGCAGGTCCAGTACACCTTCTCCCAGGCAGTCTGGCCTTGTGGATACAGCCAAGGCAGCCACGTCGGGGTGTTCTATGGCCTCGGTGAACAGCCTCTCCAGTACCTCAACAGGGGCATATGTATTTGTGTTCGGCTGAAAGTAAGCGATAAACCTTTCCGCCCTGCGCCTTTCCCGTAGATATGAGATGCCCCGTTCGAGTTGACCGCCGATAGACATGCCGGTGTAATCAGGGATGAGGAGTGAAGAGACGTTACAGTAAGTGCAGCCCCCTGTCCCCTTTGTTCCGTCCCTGTTCGGGCAGGTAAACCCTGGATTCAGAGAGACCCGGAACGTCCTTTTGGCGAATTTTTTTTGGAGAAAGTCAGAGAGGGGGTTGTAACGCTTCATAGCCGTATATACATGTCAAAGATCCTTGACTTCAGGTCGCACATAGATCGTCTTATATCTTTCGATTCTTACCACTCCGGGTTTTCCTCCCCGCGGCTTTTTTAGATGTCTTGCCTCGGTGTATATAACCTCCGCTTTGGTTCCACTGCTTGCCTTGCTGTAGTAGGCGGCTATGGAGGCCGCCTCTTCCATGGCTCTATTAGTGGGTGGCGTCCTTTGATCCCTTAGCTTGAGCAGGACGTGGGAGCCTGGCATGTCCTTTACATGAAACCATAGGTCGTGGGCCCTTGCGAGATCTCTTCTGATGATCTCGTTCCCGCGGCTGTTCTTGCCGCAGAGCACCTCGATGCCGTCGGTGGTCATGAACCGCCTTATGGGGATTGCGCTATCCTCTGCAATCTCATTTCGTTTCCCACGGTCTTGTGCATAACCACCCTCAAACAACCTGTTCTTCACCACTCTAACCTCTACCATGTTGCGTGAGGCCTTCGCTTCGTCTTGCAACCGCCTGAGACGCTCCAGTTCCATTTCTATCCGTAATATCCTTTTACGGCCCATTTCGACCGCCTTCTTCGCCTTCTTCGCCTTTTTGAAGTATCTCCAGACATTTTCATCCGGCTCGATGGATTCGTCAAGGGGAATGCGTATCTCCTTCGGCGGGTCACTATACAGATCATCCAGCACTATGTATGCCATACCCTTCTTTATCTTATGGTAGTTCACTGTAAGAAGTTCACCTAGCCGTGAGGCATCTTTGTCCCGCTCTGCCCCGGCAAGGTCGCCATGGATGTTGTCCATCTTTTTCTCCATGCGCTTTATATAGTCTTTTATAGTTCGTACCAGTGAAGACCGTTCTCTCTTCTCCAGTTCTTCATCTTCGACTCTTCTGTAGTACGTCTCGACGGCCTCACTCCAGGACCTCACTCCGTTCTTTTGGATCTTATGCCCCTTCCTCCTGCCGCCGGGAGGGAGGGAAAGGAGTTTGATCCGGGGCATAATAGGCCTGGGACAACCCTTCTGAGGGGGGAAGTATCGCATAGCGTCAAGTATGACCCCGCTTTCATCAACCAGGATGATATTACTGCTCTTTCCCGTCAACTCTATAACCAGTATAAACTTCCTTACCCTGTCCGATTCTTTTTTGCGTAGATAGATGCTAACTATTCTTTCCCCCTCGGCTTGCGAGAGCCCCGATATGCTGGCGCCCTCTATGTGGGCCCTGAGGTATGCACAAAACCTTGGGGGTGTTGGCGGGTTGGCGAACCTCTCCTTCGTCAGGTGTATTCTGCAAAATTCAGGATGTAAAGAAATGAACAATTTTCTTCCTCCACCTTTGAATATTTTAAGCAGGAGGTGGCGATTGTCCATCTGGTGG
>WGFD01000151.1 GCA_015492395.1 Deltaproteobacteria bacterium
ATTATATACTTCCTATGGAATCAATGGGAGGACTTTTTCAACAGCCCCGCTTCCCCTCTTTCTCGTATCTTTTTCAAAGGTTCTGCAAACGCAGTACGGGAACTACTTGGTCACAAGAGCTTCCGCACAATGATGGTATACACGCATGTGGAATCGAGGAATATTTTTGGCGTATGAAGCCTGCTGTGTTTTCGACTTTTTACGAGTTTATCAACTTTGGATGTTTGCCACTTGATGGTATCTTAATGATTATCCTGTCTTTTGAGTATTACTTGATTAAGCTCCATCTCCCGCTATGTATAGAATTTAATTGACCATGAAGATGGCGTCTGATAACATCTATAGGCGAGGGTTTTTGCCCTCGATATTTTATTATGGAAGCGATAATATTAAAGATATCCATTCTCGCGATTCCCGTGCTTCTGGCCATTACCCTCCATGAATATGCACATGGCTGGATGGCGTCGAGGCTCGGCGATCCGACGGCAAGGCTCTTGGGAAGACTCTCACTGAACCCCCTGAAGCACCTTGATCCGGTTGGGACATTGGCATTCTTTATTACGGGAATGATAGGGTGGGCCAAACCGGTGCCGGTTAACGCCATGAGGTTCAAGGATCCAAAGAAGGGCATGATGTGGGTTGCCATGGCCGGACCCGCAGCCAATCTGGCGATTGCGGTGGCGAGCGCCATGGTCCTGAGATTGATGAGCGGAAACGGAACCTTTTATGGAGCGGCCTTCCCGGCTCTAACGAAACCGATCTACCTGATGCTCCATGCGAGTGTCTTTATAAATATAGGCCTGGCGGTATTTAACTTTATACCTATACCGCCCCTTGACGGAGGAAGGGTGCTGGCGGGCCTTCTCCCCTACAGGCAGGCGCTGGCCTTTTCCAGGATAGAGCCTTACGGCTTTTTGATACTGATCGTCCTCATGTTTTCGGGGCTGGTACATACCATAATCTCACCTATTGTATCGACTGCGGTCTGGATACTCTTCGGGAGTGGTATCTGATGAAGATCCAACGGATCGTGAGCGGCATGAGACCTTCCGGCAGGCTTCATCTTGGACACCTCCATGGAGTCATGGAGAACTGGCTCGACCTTCAGAAAAGATATGACGCCTTCTTCTTTGTCGCGGACTGGCACGCGCTTACAAGCGAATACGCGGATCCTTCAGGGCTTACCGGGAATGCGGAAGAGATGGTTGTCGATTGGATGGCTGCGGGGCTTGCCCCCGGAAGCTCCACGATATTTCTTCAGTCTTACATAAAAGAGCATGCCGAACTGCACCTCCTGCTATCGATGATCACACCACTGTCGTGGCTCGAAAGGAATCCCACCTACAAAGAGCAGATGGCGGAGGTGAAGGATAAGGACCTGCATACCTACGGCTTCCTGGGATATCCCGTTCTTCAAACGGCAGATATCATCATTTACAAGGCCGATGGGGTACCTGTGGGTATAGACCAGGCGCCCCATATAGAGCTCTCACGAGAGATAGTGAGGCGATTCAATTACATCTATAAGGCGGAAATATTCCTGGAGCCTGCCACACTGCTTACCGAGGTTCCCAAGATACTGGGCACGGACGGCAGGAAGATGAGCAAGAGCTACAATAACGCCATATACCTTTCCGACGAACCGGAAGAGGTGGAGCGAAAGATCTTGACGATGGTGACTGACCCTGCCAGAAAGAGGAGAAATGACAAGGGCAACCCGGATATTTGCCCGGTGTACCTTACATTCCACCGTATGTATTCTTCAGACGAACGCCTCGAATGGGTGAGAGATGGGTGCACTACGGCGTCTATCGGATGCATAGAGTGCAAGAAGACGATCCTTCCGCATGTGCTCGATAAGTTGGGACCGATACAGGAACGAAGGAGAGAACTCCTCGGACAAAAGGGGTTGGTAAGGGAAGTGCTGGAAGAAGGGGGAAGGAAGGCGAGGGAAGTGGCGGCTTCCACGATGGAGGAGGTTAGGACGGCCATGAGACTCGATCTCTTCAACGGCAACTCTTAAGACTTTATGGCGTACAAGGTAAAGTTAGACCTCTTCGAAGGTCCTCTGGATCTCTTGTTGCACCTCATAAAGAAGAGTGAGGTCGACATCTACGACATACCTATCGCCACTATTACCGAGCAGTACCTGGAGTATCTGGATATACTCAAGACGCTCAATCTTGATATTGTGGGTGAGTACCTCTTGATGGCGGCCACACTCATCCATATAAAGAGCAAGACACTCCTCCCGGCGCCGGAGGAGTCCGGGGGCGATGACGACGAAGAAGTAGGGGACCCACGGGAGGAGCTCGTTAAGAGACTGCTGGAGTACCAGCGCTATAAGGATGCGTCCAAGCATATGTACAACAGGAATCTGCTCGGACGGGACGTATTTACAGTCGGACATGTGGATAAGGATGAATTAGGGAAAGAGGATGAGTTTAAGAGCTTATCCATATTTTCTTTGATAGACACCCTTCAGACGGTTTTGAAGAAGGCTCCAGCGGATACCTTGATCAGTATACCACATGAAAGGTTTTCAATCGTGGACAAGATAGACCATATAATGCAGCTTCTGTCCGGAACGCGGAGCGCCACTTTCATCTCTTTTTTTCATCCGGCAGCTCCAAGGGTTGAGATTGTAGTTACATTCCTCGCAATACTTGAACTCGCCAAGATGAGGATGATACGGCTATATGAGACCGATGATGGCACTATAAGGGTATACCTCCCTGATCTCTCCGAAGAGGATGAGGCAGGCGTAATCAGCGATGAGGTGGCAAGGGTGGAATGAACGCTGAAGAGAGATTGAAGCCCCTCATAGAGGCAATGATATTCGCGTCCGATCGACCAATAGGGATAGACAGGCTCTCGAATTTGCTTGAGGGTGAAAAGAGGGAGGATGTGAGGGCCGCTCTAAATCACCTGCAAGAGGAGTACGACAGGCAGGGTCGTGGGATTTACATAGAAGAGGTTGCGGGAGGGTACCAGATGCGCACCAGACCTGAATATGCTCCGTGGCTCAGGAGGCTTTTGAAGGTGGGGAGCAGCAAGATGAGCAGGGCGTCTATGGAGACCCTTGCCATAATCGCCTATAAGCAGCCTCTGACGAGATTTGAGATAGAAAAGGTAAGGGGAGTCGACAGCAGCGGAGTGTTGAGGACCCTTCTGGAGAAGAATATGGTGAAGGTCGTGGGAAGGAAGGATGTTCCTGGCAGGCCTGCCGTATACGGCACCACAAAGGACTTCCTGGAGGCCTTTGAACTCAGGGACCTTTCCTGCCTGCCAAAACTGAGTGAGATCAGAGGAGTTAGAGAGAAAGATGGTATTGGAGAGGTTGCAGAAGGCGATAGCCAGAGCTGGCATAACATCGAGGCGCAAAGCGGAGGAGTTGATAGTGCAGGGGAGGGTGGTGGTAAACGGGGAAGTGCTGACACAACTGGGGACCAAGGTTGATCTTGAGAGGGATACTGTAACTGTTGATGGTCTATCCATATCCGGGAAGATAGGCGGGAAGAAGGCTTCATACGTCCTGATAAATAAACCGGGAGGGGTCATAAGCTCTCTCTCCGATCCCGAAGGCAGGGCGGTAATTACAGACCTTTTGAATAAGGTCAGGGGCAGGGTCTTTCCCGTCGGAAGGCTCGATTACGACGCGGAAGGTGTTCTGCTCCTTACCAACGACGGGGATCTCGCACACAGGCTGACCCATCCTAACTACAAAGTGCCCAAGGTGTATCATATCAAGGTGAGCGGTCTTCCAAATGAAAAGGACTTGAAACGCTTGAAAAACGGGGTGCGCCTTGAGGATGGAAGGACTCTTCCGGCCGGGGTCAGGGTGATAAAGGTGACGAGGGAAAATTCATGGTTGGAACTAACTGTTCACGAAGGCAGGAACAGGCTCGTCAAGAGGATGTGCATGGCCGTCGGTCACCCGGTTATGAAGCTGAAGCGGGTGGCATTTGCCGGTATAAATCTTAAGGGGCTGAAGAAGGGTGAGTATCGCATCCTTTCTCCGGAAGAAGTGGCGAAGTTGAAGGCGCTTGTAGGTCTGTAAAGGGGTTGATAGCAGGAGTGCGCGGGAGCAGACTGAAAAGGACCATAAACGAATACTATCTGAAGTTGATGGCCAGGTATGGTCCCCAGAACTGGTGGCCTGCCGATGATGCCTTTGAGATTATCGTAGGCGCCATCCTGACACAGAATACCTCCTGGAAGAATGTGGAGAAGGCCATATCAAACCTGAAAAGGGCCGGCCTCATGGATCCCGGAAAGATGCATTCCCTCACTTGCGAAGAGCTGGCCGGCCATATAAGGCCTTCCGGCTACTACAATATCAAGGCAAGGCGCCTGAAGGCGTTCCTTTATTATTTATTTTATAGATATTCAGGCAAGTTAGACGAAATGTTCAACGTAAATAATAATGTACTCAGAAAGGAACTTATCGGTATAAACGGTATCGGTCCCGAGACCGCCGACTCCATACTCTTATAC
>WGFD01000152.1 GCA_015492395.1 Deltaproteobacteria bacterium
AAAGAGAACAACCGCATCAAAGAAGTAGGATGATGCGGTAAAGCCCTGGCCGGAACACTCACCGGTGTTGGGAATAAGTTTCTCACTACCCGGACCGATGGTGCATTGAGGCCTTTCGGACAGGCGGACGGTCTTAATATTAATTAATCGCAGATAATGGATTTTTTACATTAGTCTTACTTTCGATATCTGGAGGGTCTGTATTAGTATATTTACACCTTCATATTGACTTTTTGATAAGTACACGCATCATTTTATTCGCGAGCAGGCTGTGAGAATAGGCTGGTTGAAATATATTTTGCTGTCATTTGGGCTTCTGCTATTGATCCCCAGCCCTCCCTTGCAGGGAAAACAACCCTGTTCCACTCCCGAAGAGAAGGAAGCATATGAATGCAGAAGGGTAAGGGGGCTGAAGTACGACAAGTACGGCCGGATCAATCCCACTCCGGATGTAATCCCGCTAGACTACCTTCCAAGAGATAAGTACGGTTTCGTCGACTGGTCCAAGGCGATCAATGATGGTACCATCTTGCCACGTAATGCCATTACAGATTCCGAGCCGCAGGAAGACGGACCGATAAAATTCTCTAAGGATATACTCATAAGGTCCAAGCTGCCGTTTATGCCGGATGTCATATTTCCACACAGCGCACACAATGCGTGGCTCGATTGCAAGAACTGCCATCCTAAGATCTTCAAGATGAAGGCGGGAGGCACACCAATATCAATGGCAGGCATATGGAGAGGCAAATATTGTGGGAGATGCCACGACAGGGTGGCGTTCCCTATCCGTAACTGTTTCAGGTGCCACTCCGCTCCAAAGAAATATTGACGCCGTGTCTTCTTTCCTTACTCATTCAAGTCAGTCCTCTAGCGACGTCCAATTCGAGTATTATATGGGCGGCACTAGCGACCTTACCGTGTTGACATTATCCTAAGTGTTGTTGCCGTGTATGCTGAAATTAGTGCTGCCAAGCGATTTTTAACCTTGATTTCCACTAAGATTTATAGTATCTTCTTTTCAAATATCCTTGCCCTCCGATCTTGGTCGGAGGGCTTCACCCTTTTAGGCTAAAGGGGAATCCAGAAGGAGGTAAAAAAGAAATGGAGAAGCACTACGAGCTGCTCTTGGCCATCCAGCCTGATGTGGCAGAAGATTCAAGGAAAGAGATCATAGGGAAGATCTCAGGGATAATAGAGGAGGGGCAGGGGAAGTTAGGAGAGGTCGAGGAATGGGGCAGAAGGGAGTTGGCCTATCCGATACAGAAATATGGGGAGGGATACTACTACCTCTTCAAGATAGCGTCTCCACCTGAGGTAGTGAAGGAAGTGGATAGGGTCCTGAAGTTGAATGAGGATGTGATACGCCATATAGTGGTCAGGGTGAAACCAGGTGAGGCCGTGGACAAGGAGGATGTGCCGGAGGAGACTTCCACATCCGAGGTTGCCGGTGAAGGAGGTTCGTGTGAGGAATAGTGCTAGAGAAGGTGGAGGACCGGGCCAGGACTTCCGTAGAAGGAGGATTCAGCGTAGGAAGTTCTGCCGTTTCTGCGAGGACCCAAATCTTATAATAGACTATAAGGAGCCGAAGCTTCTCAGACCATTTATTACCGAGAGGGGCAAGATACTTTCCAGGCGTATGACCGGGAACTGTGCGAAGCACCAACGGGAGGTCGCCGTGGCCGTGAAGCGTGCAAGGAATATGGCTCTTCTCCCGTTTGTTACGCGTTTTAGCTGATCATTGAGGCAGGAGGTCCTGAACGACATGAAGGTTATACTGAAAGATGAGGTTCCGTCCCTGGGTGGTGTTGGGGATGTGGTTCAAGTTGCCGATGGGTATGCCAGGAACTATCTGGTTCCCAAGGGTCTTGCTGTAAAGGCGACCCGCGGCAATCTGAAGACACTCGGTGCCCAGAGGCAGGCATGGCTTAAAAAGCAACAGAGAATAAAGGAAGTTGCGGTGTCCCTTAAAGGTAAGCTGGAGTCGCTGTCTCTGAACTTTTCCAGGAAAGCTGGTGAAGATGAAAAGCTCTTCGGTTCCGTAACTTCTATAGATATCGAGACTGCATTGAAAGAGAAGGGGTTTGATTTGGACCGCCGAAAGATAAATCTGACGGAACCCATCAAGGCCCTGGGCGTATTTACCGTACCAGTAAAACTTCACCCTGAAGTCTCTGCCGATCTGAAAATCTGGGTAGTAAAAGAGTAGTAGACTGCATAATCTCATGGCATTCCGACGCCAAGATGCGCCCCTCCACAAGGTTCCACCCCAAAATATTGAGGCGGAGCAGGCCGTTCTGGGTGGTATACTTCTTGAAAACGACTCTATCAACAGGGTGTTGGAGGTGCTCGCCTATGATGGCACCGATTTTTATAGGGAGGCCCACCGGAGGCTTTTTCGCGCCATGGTCTCCCTATTCGACAAGAACTCTCCTATCGATGTTGTCACCATCACGGATATGCTGAAGACCGACGATGCCCTGGAATCGGTAGGTGGTCTCTCTTACATCGGTGCTCTTCTCGAGTCGACCCCGACAGCGGCCAACATCAACTACTATGCCAGGATAGTAAAGGAAAAGTCCATCCTGAGAAGGCTTATAAGCGCCTCTACGGAGATAATAGGGAGGTGTTACGAGGGGGGGGAGTCGATAGAAGAGTTCCTCGACGATGCGGAGAGATTGATTTTTCAGGTTGCACAGGCCAAGGAAAAGAAATCCTTGTATCCCATGAAGGAGATAATAAAGGATGCATTCCAGGCCATAGAGAAGCTTTATGAAAAGAAGGAGCACATAACGGGTGTATCTACGGGCTTTAAGGACCTAGATAACCTTACATCGGGTCTCCAAAGATCCGACCTCGTAATTATTGCGGGACGCCCGAGTATGGGTAAAACCGCCTTCTGTCTGAATATCGCCCAGCATGTGGCATGTGAAACGGTGAAACCGGTTGCCATATTTTCGCTGGAGATGAGTAAGGAGCAGCTTGTCCAGAGGTTTCTATCCTCCAAGGCTAAGGTAGAACTCCACAGGTTGAGGAGCGGCTTTCTCAGGGAGGAGGACTGGGGAAAGCTTACCTCAGCAATAGGTACCCTCTACGAGGCACCGATATACATAGATGACACTGCAGCAATGACGGCACTGGAGATGAGGGCCAAGGCGCGGAGGTGGAAGGCCGACCTTAATCTGGAGCTCGTAATCATAGACTATTTGCAGTTGATGAGGGGGAGGGGGCGCTCTGACAATAGGGAGCAGGAGATAGCTGAGATATCCAGATCTTTGAAGGCAATGGCGAAGGAGCTTGATATCCCGGTTATTGCCCTTTCACAGCTCTCAAGGAGGGCTGAGCAGAGGGAGGGGAGCAAACCGCAACTGTCCGACTTGAGGGAGTCGGGCGCCATAGAGCAGGATGCCGATATTGTAATGTTCGTTTACAGAAGGGGACAGTATGATCCATGCGACTGTCCTAAGGACCTCTGCACCTGCGGTAGGCGGAGGGAGGCTGAGATAAGGGTGGCAAAGCAACGTAACGGACCTACGGACGATATAAAGTTGACATTCCTTAACGAATATACGACATTCGTTGATCAGACACATGTGGAGTACGGTGACTGGGTAGAGTAGGCACTTCAGCCGAGGTAGATTAGTTGCTGGGTAGATGCACGCCGTGTGTCCTTAATTCCGCCATGACCTTCTTTATATCTTCCCAGGCCTCCTTCTTCTTGCTCTCATTTCTCAGGAGATAGGCAGGGTGATATGTGGGCATTACCTTGACAGACTCCCTGTACCAATAGAATTGCCCGCGTAGTGTCGATATGCGCGTATCTGTCTTTATCAGTGTCTGGGCTGCATGAGTTCCCAAAGCTACTATAACCTTCGGCCGGATTATGCCTATCTGTTCTTCCAGGAACGGCAGGCATGTTGCTATCTCGTCCTGTTCCGGGTTCCTGTTGCCTGGCGGCCTGCATTTGACTACATTGCATATATAGACATCGCTACGTTTCAGTCCCATGGCATTTATTATCTTGGTCAGCAATTGCCCCGCCCTTCCGACAAAGGGCTCACCTTGAAGATCCTCATCCCTCCCGGGACCTTCTCCAACGAATACCAGTTTTGCATGAGGGTTGCCTATGCCGAAGACTATATGTGTCCTCCCCTTGTGGAGTTTACACCTTTTGCAGTCACCCAGTTTCTCCCTTAAGGATTCGAGTGTCTGCACAGACTGTGGCGGCTTTGATTCCTCACCATGTCTCTTTGTCCCATCCATAGTACTACTATCATGGTCTTTATTATTTGCCGGTATAGATTCTATACCAACTTCCCTTAGATAGGCAAGATAGTTCTTGACGTCTATACCGATCTCCTCGTATCTGTTCCTCCTATCCATCCTCAATCTCCTTTACAATAATCTGGGGATACTATAACATATAATATGATGATCTACACAGTGGCAATAGCATTTTTTTTGATCCTTATCCTGCCAGATATGGCCTTTGCATGGGGGCCGGCTACGCACCTTGAGCTTGGAGTTGATATCCTCAATAGGGCGCATACAATCCTCCCGATGATCAGGGAGGTCATTGGCCAATATCCTTACGACTACCTCTACGGGACCATAAGCGCCGATATCGTGGTCGCTAAAAACCTTGCGGAGGAGTTACAGCA
>WGFD01000153.1 GCA_015492395.1 Deltaproteobacteria bacterium
GACTGCCATGGTTGCTTTGTGGAATCTCTCCCTTTCATCACAGCAGGATGATTTCGACAATTCCGTGAAGGAAAAACTCACACCAATCGTCGGTCAGAAGTTTCTGGAAAGACTTGTCTCTGCCATATCCAGCCCCAATCCCGAAACGAGAAAGGCTGCCATCTATATTGCTAGAATTGTCGGGAGGGTTGATGTCCTGCAACCCCTTTTAGATGTGGTATCACAGGATGATTGTCAAGAGGATGTGGCAAAGGCGTTGACGGGTATGGGAGAGCAGGTTGTTCCTTTATTGATAGACGCGTATTCGCAGAGAGGGGAGAATGTAAGGGTCCTTGTTTGCTATGTTTTGGGTAGGATAGACGGAAGAGGCGTGGAAGATCTCTTGCTCAAGGCGCTTGAGGATGAATACGGCCATGTAAGGGCGGCTGCGGCGGAATCTCTGGCCCTCATCAGCTCGGGCAAGGCGATAGGACCTCTTTTTAAATTATTGGGAGACGAATATAAGGATGTCAGGGAGGCCTCTTTAGATGCCTTGTCAGTGTTGAGCAGATATTACCGGGTTGACATATTGCAGTGTGCAGTCTCACTATTGTCGTCTAACGATGCGATAGTAAAAAGTCAGGTGTTAAAGATACTGAGCAGGTTGGGAGATAGGGCTGAGATGAAGTATGTGAGAATGGCCCTCAAGGATGATAGCCCTGATGTAAGGGCCAGCGCAGTGATGGCCTTGGAGAGAGAAGGCGGCGGCGCCATACATGATGTAATTCTCTGTCTTGCCGATGAAGACCCTAACGTCAGGCTGGTCGCAACAAATGTATTAGGAACTATAGGAGGCAGAGGTGACGTTTGCCGTATTGCGGCATTACTCAAAGAGGAGATCATGAGAGATGAAGACATCTGGGTGAAGTCGGCGGCAATCAGCAGTCTGGCGAATATAGGGGGTGCTGAAATCGTCGATACTATAAGGGAGATGGTTGAAGATGAAGAAGGGATCATAGCCATCTCCGCTGTGGAGGCGTTGGGGAGGACCGTGCGCAGGCATCCGGAGATGCTCGACAGCATTCTGCCGTCTCTTTCCAAAGGACTCTCTCATGGAGACAAGGAGGTCATCAAGAGCACTTTGTCTGCCTTGGGGGAGATTGCAATGAGTAGGGATGTTGTCAATATGGTAAAGCCGTTTCTTAACCATAAGGATTGGGATGTTAGGGTCAATGTGGTGGATCTCCTCTCCAAGTGTGGAGAGATGACTCGGGACATGCTGCTAGAACGCTACCAACTGGAAGAAGACTATCTTGTTAAGACAAGACTAGAGGCGGCGATTAATCATTAGGCTATATGAGATGTCCTTATTTGAAGAGAGCATAAAATTAGAAGAAGAAGAGTATAGGCTTATAAGGGACTATATATATGACTATTGCGGTATCTTCTTTGATATGTCATCTAAGTTTCTGTTGGAAAAAAGACTGTCAAGAAGGTTGCGTATCCATGGACACAAGAACTTTTCAGAATACTACAGATTCCTGAAGTATGATCCAAAGTGTGCGGAAGAGATATCTACCGTCCTTGATATCGTTACGACCAATGAGACATATTTCTTTAGAGAACAGCCACAGTTGAAGGCTTTCGGCGAGGAGATACTTCCTGAAATAATGGCCAGAAAAGATAAAACGGAAAAAAGACTCTCCATATGGAGTGCCGGTTGTTCTACCGGTGAAGAGCCTTATACCATCGCCATGATAATATTGGATAATGGCGGCTTCAGCGGTTGGGATGTAGAGATATTCGGGAATGATATCAGTCAGAGGGTTTTACAGGTCGGGAGAAAGGGAGTGTACGGTAAGACCTCTTTCAGGTCTACGGACGACTACTACATAAGAAAGTACTTCGAACCTGTAGACGATAAGTACAGGATAAAGGACAGTGTCAGGAGCCTGGTCAGATTTGGGTGCCTGAATCTGATAGACAGGAATAAAATGGCCCTCTTAAGGAAGATGGATGTGATATTCTGCCGGAATGTACTCATCTACTTTGATCTTGAAGCAAAAAAGAGGGTCATACAGAACTTCTATGAAAAGCTCTTGAATGGGGGATACCTGCTTCAGGGCCATGCCGAGTCATTGATAAATATCTCTACCGACTTTGAAATCTGCCACCTCAAGAATGACTTGGTCTACAGGAAACCTTTGAAGAAAGAGGTATTCAATGAATTGGAGCTAAGGTGATATATGGCTAAGCAGGTAAATGTCCTCGTGATCGATGATTCCGCCTACAGCCGTTTGGTATTAACCCGTCTGTTGGAGTCGATCCAGGGGGTACGGGTTGTGGGAACCGCATCCAACGGTAATGAGGGGATCAGGCAACTTAAGCTCTTGGATCCCGACCTTATAACCCTTGATCTCGAGATGCCGAATATGGACGGCTTTACCTTCCTGCGGATAGTAATGAGTTCGTTTGTGAAACCGATTCTTGTAATAAGCAGCAGGGGCAGCCGTTCCGATGTCTTTAAGGCGCTGGAACTCGGTGCTATAGATTTCATAGAGAAACCTTCCGCTGTTGCTTCGACGAAGCTCATGGATATAAGAGAGATTCTGGAAGAAAAGATCAGACTCATACCACACCTGAAGATAGAGAAGATAAGAAAGAGGCGTTCGGCTGTTGTTGAAGATAAAACGACTCCTTTTGTGGAAGAGGTTGTGCGTGATCAGCTCGATGTGAGGGTAATTGCCATCGGCGCATCGACAGGTGGTCCGCCTGCGCTATCCATGGTCTTGCCCCAACTCCATAAAGGATTAGATGTGCGTGTTGTGGTATCGCAACACATGCCGGCCGGATTTACAAGGCAGTTCGCAGAGAGATTAAACAGACTGTGCGATTTTGATGTTAGAGAGGCAGTTGACGGTGAGGAGGTTCAGGCCGGCTCAATCCTTATCGCCCCGGGTGGATATCACCTGACATTTGAAAGGAAGGGTGGCACCGTATGGACAAGCTTAACACCTAAGAGTGAAGAAGATACGTATACCCCTTCGATTGACAGGATGTTTTCATCTGCCTCCGAGGTGTGGGGCGAAGGTGTCTTGGGTGTTGTGCTGACGGGGATGGGCAACGATGGGCGGTGTGGTTCGGTCGATATCAAAGAGAATGGCGGTTTTATAATTGCGGAGTCACAGGAGACGGCTGTTGTTTTCGGTATGCCGAATTCCGTCATATCAGC
>WGFD01000154.1 GCA_015492395.1 Deltaproteobacteria bacterium
TGCCATAGCGACAGAACTCCGCGCCGACACAGGTCTTTACAGTCCTGAGGGCCTTGCCGTAAGCGTAGCCTGACGGCATATTCAGGTCCCGCCATACCGCCGGAAGGTCGTCTTTGTCTATACCTATCAGATCCAGACGCTGGCCGCCGGTTATCTTTACAAGGCGCACATGATACTTCTCCGCCACATCGGCTATTCTTCTCAGCTCCCCTGCGGTTGTAGCCCCTCCGTACATCCTAGGGACCACCGAGAATGTACCGTCCCTCTGAATATTGGCATGTAGCCTCTCGTTCACGAGCCTGGATGTCGGATCATCCTCGTATTCCTTCGGCCATACCATTGAGAGGTAGTAGTTGATGGCCGGCCTGCACCCGTCACAACCTACCGTTTCCCAGCCCAGTGTCTCCATAACCTCCCGTACCGACTTCAACTCCCGTTCCCTTATATTCTTTATAATATCCTCCCTGGTGTACTTCGTACAGCTACATATGCTCTTTATTGCATCCTGTCCCTGGAAGTTCGATCCTAGAACGGCCTCCAGGATCTGCTCAACCACCTGCGCGCACCCTCCGCATGAGCTGGCGGCCTTCGTCTCCGCCTTCACATCTTCCAGGGTGAAGAGCCCCTTCTCCTCTATGGCACCGACTATCACCGCCTTTGTCACTCCGTTACAGCCGCAGATAATGGCCTCGTCGGGTAAGGATTCAATAGAGGAATGAGCCCGTCCGCCGAGGCCTTCCCCGAAGAGGACGTATCCCCTTCTCTCCGATATGTCGTCACCGTCCAGGAGGTACTGGAAGAGACGGGCCCCGTCGGCGGTATCACCGTATAGGACCAGGCCTTCAACCCTATTGTCCTTCAGAAAGAGCCTCTTGTATACCCGCTTACCTCTGTCGGCATACTCTATGCTCTCTATACCGTCACCTTCATCTATCCTGCCACCGCAGTAAAGATCTATCTCGGGTATCTTAAGTTTTGTGGAGACCGGCCTGCTCTTGAATATAAGACGGCTATCACCGGCCAGATGGTTCGCCAGTACCCTGGCCTGTTCAAAAATGGGGGCTACCAGCCCGAAGACCTCACCCCTGTGCTGAACACACTCGCCGACGGCATAAACGGCCGGGTCGTAGGTCTGCATGGTATCGCTCACAACTATCCCGCGCTCGCTGTATATACCGGCTCCTTCTGCGAGCTCCTTGTTAGGCCTTATCCCCACGGCAACAACAACGATGTCCGTATCTATCGAGCTACCGTCGCTGAACCTGAGGCCATCAACTCTCTTGCCGCCTGTCAGCTCTACCGTCTCCATATTCAGAAGGATCTTGATCCCCAACCGTTCCAGGTCCTCCTTCAGAAAGTCAGCCGCCAAGCGATCGAGTTGCCTCTCCATCAGCCTGTCCATAAGGTGCACAACTGTGACTTCCATTCCGAGTTTCATCAACCCATAGGCAGCCTCCAGGCCGAGAATGCCACCCCCTATGACCACGGCACGCCTAGATGCGGCCGATGCGTCTTTTATCCTCTCACAGTCCTCTATATCCCTGAATGTAAGGACACCCTCTTTATCTATACCAGGGACGGGCGGCAGGAACGGTCTTGAACCGGTTGCTATAATGAGCTTATTGTAGTGCGCCTCGCTCCCGTCTTCCCCAACAACAAGGCGGCGACTTCTCCTTATCTCCCTGACATTGCAACCACCGTACAGTCTTATACCGCGCTCCCTGTACCAGCCCAAGTCCTGAAGGATTATATCGTCCACCTTCTTTTCGCCGGTAAGGACGTAGGACAGGAGTATCCTGTTGTAGTTGGGATGTTTCTCCTTGCCAAAGATGGTTACATCGTAGCGTTCGGGGTCCAGCCTGAAGATCTCTTCTACACAGGCCATTCCAGCCATCCCGTTCCCTACGACTACCAGATTCTCCCTTCTGCTTCTATTCGTACTCATCCAGTTGCCCCCCTAAATCTTTATCTGCATATTATAACACAGGCAAGTTTTATGCCAAACATTAAAATCGATAAAACACATATACTTGCCAGAACACCGCGATACTTGAATGACGCAAATGCCTATTATTTGTGCATCACTTGCCAGACATATGGACGCACCGCCCCATCAAAGTCCTGTCCGCAGAGTATGCGCCCCACCACCTATAAACCACTCCATACCGGCCCCTCGGGTTCTCCAGGATACCAGAGTGGCCACCCTCGAAAAACCGGCATGAAAATGTCCACTTTAAGGTCTAAATATTTCTTGACTTACGAGACTGTTAAATGATAGTTTTGTAAAAATAAGTAATTTAGGAAGGTTTAGATGCCTAAGAAGATCCTCCTTGCAGACGACAGCATAACCA
>WGFD01000155.1 GCA_015492395.1 Deltaproteobacteria bacterium
CCTCTTCCGCCTCGTTGAAGAGGAAGAGCTGCTTAAGCTCTTCCTCTGTCAGCTTCTCCGATTTCCGACCAAAGAGTCGGGCCTTGAAAAAACGAATCTGCTCTGACAGAACGTTATTCTCTTCTTCCAGGAACTGGATCTGCTCCTGATGCGCTTGCTCTTTTTCGGTGTGTGTTTTCTGTAATGAAAGGATGATTCCCTGAAGGGAATCAACATCCTCCGGAAGACTGGAAACAGTTGAAATCATGGAAGGAATTGTAGCATAACCGGCTGATATCTCATAGCTTTTAATGCACCAAAGGGTTCTTTTTTTTCACTTAAATAACGGTCTTGTAATCAAGACGCTCATGGACTTGGATACGGGACAAATCCAACCCTTCCAGCAACCACCCAAGGGTGCGTTCATCGATTTCCATGACCTCCCCATGGGAGGCCGGCCACTTGAAGCGGTGCTTCTCCAGGCGCTTCTGCCAAAGGCAAAAACCGTTCTTGTCCCAGTACAGTATCTTCAGAATATGACAGCGACGATTGCAAAAAACAAAAAGATGACCCGAAAAGGGGTCGAACTCCAGATGATCTTCGACCAGCATCGACAGGCCGTTGATCGATTTCCGCATATCCGTGCGGCCAAGGGCCAGATAGACCTTCAGGTGGCCGGAGGGAAGCCGCATCAAAGACCCTCCAGGGTATATATGAGCCGCTTCAGCGTTGTCGGATCAAGGCCTTTATCGACTTCGATCTTTTGGCCACGGCCAAGAATCACTTTTAATGAAGCGGCGGAAGAACAAGCCGTTTGAAAGATATTGGACTGAAGCTGCAGGGAGACTAAGGAAACATCGGTTGAGTTTTGACTCAGACGCCGTTTCCAGTAACCGAAATTCCGAATATTCAAACCGTTCTGACGGCAATACTCCGTCTGCCTCAGCCCGCTTTGCTCCCAATCCCTGATCCGGCCTTCCCAATGCCGACGCTTCTCCTCTCGCTCCAGAACGAATCCATTCTCCTCCATGATGAACCTCCTCTTTTTTTGAGGTGCATCATGCCATACCTTATCTACGCTGGGAAGATGGGGTTAATTTGACGCTTACGGTTCGCCTCTCAGGGCAGATTGAGGAAGGCCGACGCGGCAAGAAAACCCAGTGAGGAACGAGCGACGCTTTTTGCCGTCCGAGTGTATTTGCCGGATACCATTTACGGCCTCTTCTCTTTAAAGAAGGCTAATTACCGGTAAGTATAGCAGAAAATCCAAAAAGGAGAAAACCAATAATAAATCACCCTCCAGCAAGCTGCAAGGTATCGAAGTTGAAAAAGCTTTGTCAATAAGAGGGTTACTATGATATAGTCTCCTCTATCCGGCATATCGGATTGCGAAGGGATCATAACCCGGGCCGACAGTGCCCTTATGGTCTGATAAGTCAGTGTTTTTTCGCTGCGTTTGCTCATCACACAGGGGTTTGGAATACCATGGAACGTTTCTCTATAGGCCTCTAAAGCCACGCCATCGGAACCGCACAATACTGAAATGTTGCCGAAATATATCTATCTAAGTCTGATTGTCACCCTTTTATTCTCTGCCGAGGCCGTCTCTTGCAGCGATCCGGCTACTTACTTTAAGCCTATCGGCGATATAAAACATAAATACAGCGCCGACCTGTACGCCGGTTTCGGGGAATACCTCCAGAAAAACTACCGTCTTTACAGTAAGATGCTGATCCACGACAACCCAACCAACATTAACGTCAGAATCAGCGAAGGCACCGATGAAAAGATCAAGATAGAGTTTTCTAAGGTTGACAAAAACGACGAACTACAGGATATAGACTTTATAGTCGAGGAGCCTATACGCTTTGTAGAGGGCAAGCTGAGCGTTCTCAAGAAGATTGCCAGTTTCAAGCTGGACAACAAGATATCAAAGATATCATTCACAATAAAAGAGCCGCGCCATTCGGCTAGATCCGACATCTATGTGGTGGAAAAGGTGCATGACGGCAGCGGCCATCGATTTCTCAATATCTTAACGAAAAGTGTGCGATGGGATCGATGCTCTACTTACATATTCGCGGAGACAGAGGAAAAAGCGAAGGCATATAAAGAGTGTGACCGGGCGAGAGTGATCTCTCAGATGTACGGAGACATTTACTACAGAGAAATACGCAGCAAACAAGACTGCGTAAATTATTATAAATTCTTGGATGGCGGTGTTCTTTAAGAAACCTCTGAACATGCATAGCGAGCAAAATATAACCTGTCCGCCAGATCGACCTGTCTGCCAAGATTGACAGGCAGCCAGGCGGGCAGGATCATTCCTTGCATGAGGAGACTCCCTGTCTGCTACAGGCAGGCATACAGCTTGCTGCGGGGAGCTTCAATAGCTCACCCTGATTTTTTGGCTTACTGCAGGGAGTTCCAATCCTATCCCACCGGCGCCCCTTCTTTAAGAAGATTTTCTGCCGCTTTTTCCTCCTCGTCCCTGGTCTTTATCTCGCCATCGAGGCGCTTCTTGAGGAGGATGTCCAGTATTCTGCCACATAACGGCGATTCCGGCACCCCCAACTTTATCAGGTCCCTGCCGTTCAGAATGGTCTTTATACCGTTCAGATTGGTTATAAAGTAGGATATGGTCTTCCTGGTCTTTTCTTTGCCGGTCTTGGCCATAAGGTAGAGGAGCACCTCCAGAGAGACCGGTCTGAGTATCTCGTTTATCTCGCTGTTCCTCATATCTGTCCTTTCCGCTATTCTTATGAGGGCCTTCGGGCCCTCACCTTTACCCTCCAAAAGAAGTGACCGCAGCCTTCCCGAAATGTTCATATCTCCTGTAAATCTCTCCAATTCATCAATATCAAGCGGGTCGAGAAGCGCCAGAAACAGGACAATCCAGGGTTCCACCGGACGTTCCTTGTATAGGAGTTCATACCACGACAGGGCGTCCCTTGCCCTTTCCAAAATGAAAAAGCCCTCTCTATCCAGTGTAATCTTAGGGTGAATGAACTTGAGGAGACCAAGTTCGCCGAGCCTCTTAAGTGAATCTACAGCCCTCCCCTCCTTGAGGATAAGGATGAGTTCGTCCACTATCCTCCTCCCCTTTATGTTCCTGAATGCCTCGATCTTCGCCGCATTCTTTATAAGTTTGAGGGTATGAGCGGCTATCTTGAAACCGAACCTCTCAGAGAGTCTCACCGCCCTGAAGACCCTTGTTGGGTCCTCAATAAAACTGAGGTTGTGGAGGACCCTTATAGACCGTTCCTTTATGTCACGCTGCCCGCCGAAGAAGTCCAGCAGTTTCCCGAATCTGCCGGAAGTAAGCTCAATGGCCATGGTGTTGATCGTAAAGTCCCTCCTGAAGAGGTCCAGTTTGAGGGAAGAAAGCTCTACCGTGGGAAGGGCGCCCGCTCTCTCATAGTATTCCAACCGGGCGGTCGCTACGTCCACTTTAAAGCCGTCAGGGAATATGATGACGGCCGTGCCGAACCGCTCGTGCGTCCTCACCCTGCATTCCCTCCTACTTGCAAACTCCTTTGCGAAGGCTATCCCGTCACCCTCTATCACTAGGTCTATATCGAGATTCTCACGCCTGAGCATCAAGTCCCTTACGAAACCGCCGACTGCGTATATTCTCCAGCCCAACCTTTCGGCAACGTTACCGGCCTCTTTGAGCAAGTCAACCAGCCAATCAGGAAGTCTCACCTTCATCAGCTTTGCTATATTCTTCCGCCTATGCCGCCCGGCCCCGGAGGGGCTGAAGGGGTTCTCCACCAGCTCTTCATGGTACAACCTCAAGAGGTCGGTGCGGGTGATTACCCCGACAACCTTGCCCTCTTCAACTACCGGCAATAGCCTGTAGCCGTGGCCGATGAGACTCTCTCTGATTTTGTCTATCGAAGCCCTTGGTGTCACGTGCTCACCATCGATGGTCATGTAGTCTTCAACCGGCGCCTTGCCCAGACTATGGTAGATCGCCTTCTCTATCACCTGCCGCGTTATAACCCCTGCGAGCGTCTTGTCATCACTGCTTACAACCGGAAGGGCATTTATATTGTATCTCGTGAGGATCTCCCTCGCGGCCTCTATCGTCGTCTCGGCGCTTACCGTCTTTGGAGGCGCCGACATAATCTCTCCGGCATGTTTCTTCGGGGTGATATGCTCTTTCAGCGCATTTATCAGTATCTCCCTGGCCTGGATCGGAGTCACGCCCTTCAGTGTGGCCGACGCGGCAGTCGGATGCCCCCCTCCTCCAATGCGCTGCGCCACCTCGCCGACATTGACGTCCCTTGTCCTGCTCCTCGCAACCATATGCACCCTGTCCCTCACCCCCACAAGGATAAAGAGGCAGTCCACATTCTCTATCTCCATCATCCTGTGTGCAAGGACGGAGACCTGGCCGGTATAGCCCTCGGCCGGGGTCTCCGCTATCACCACGTCTACACCACAGATGGCGTAGTTGGTCGAGGACTGTATCAAACCGTCCAGAACATGAAGTTCCTCAGGCGTAATCTCCCTTTTGAGGATGCTGGCGACCCTTCCCAGGTCCGCGCCTTTCGACAAAAGAAAGGCCGACGCCTCGTAATCCTCAACCTTCGTTGAGGCATAGCTGAGGGAACCAGTGTCCTCGTAGATGCCGAGCATGAAGAGGGTCGCCTCGTCTTCAGTAATCGCTATCCGCTCCTCTTTGATCTTCAGTGCAAGTATCGTGGTGGTCGATCCGTAAGGATGAGTAACCTCAAGAGAACCCCGTATATCCTCCGGTGTGGATGGGTGGTGATCGTATATGTGTATCTCTATGCCAGGCCTGTCGACGACCTTTGAAAACCTTCCTATCCTGGAACGATGCCTTATATCCACCAGTATAAGCCTGTCGATCTTATCCAGATCCACATCCTTGGCCCTCTTCCACTTGAACTCCAGCGTCGACAGGGGTTTCAGTGAGTCCTCTATGGACTTCTCCAATGAACCGTCCAGGACGGTCTCGGCTTCAGGATAGAGCTTCTTGGCCGCCACCATAGAGGCGATCATATCAAAGTCGGCATTTATATGTGCTGTAATGACCTCCATCATGACGGCCCCTAATCGTCTATCAGCCCGGGCAGGACTTCGCCTGCCTTACCCAAAATGGTCTCGTCAACCACACCGGAGTTAGGCGTTTCCTCCAGGTTTATTTCCACTACATGTGCGCCGATCCTCTTGGCCATGGCCACGAATGACGCCGCCGGTTGGATTATGCCGGAGGTGCCGGCCACAATCATCATCTCACACCTGCCAAGAGAGGCGTAGACCGCTTCCAAGACATCCTCATGAAGCATCTCCCCAAACCAGACGATGTGTGGCCTCAGGATACAGCCGCAGGTCGCGCAGTATGGTGGTATGTCTATGGGAACATCGTCGTTATCTTCTATACTGCGGCATCTTGTGCAGCGGACCTTCCATATATTTCCATGGAGTTCGAGCAAATTTCCGCTCCCGGCCCTGCCATGCAGACCATCCACATTCTGGGTAATGAGCGTGAAGTCCTCTGTCTTCCTCTCCATCTCAACCAAGGCCATGTGTGCCGCATTGGGTTCGATACCCAGGAGTTTTTCTCTCCTCATGTTATACCACTCCCACACAAGAGAGGGATCTCTGGCAAATGCCTCCGGCGTTGCCAAGTCCTCCGGAGCATAGTTGCGCCACAGGCCGTCCTTCCCCCTGAATGTAGGAACACCGCTCTCCGCAGAGACACCCGCGCCTGTTAACACTGTAACCGACCTTGCCTCCCGCAGCCTCTTCTTTACCTCCGTTATATCACCCATTCATTCCGCCATGGATCTTGATGGATCTTGCCGGTATCGGCCCTTCTTACTGCGATATCCGAATCCGGACTTCCCTGCATCTTAGACTAATTCTCAGAACAAAATCAATGCATTTACACCCTGCTCTCAGCCTGTCTTTTAATCCACATAGCAAAGACCGGATCCACAATGTGCCACGGCCCCTTTCCCTCGCCCCGTTCTATCAGATCCATGTCGGATAGCTGTCTTACAGAGTACTGCACCCCGCCTACAGAACCGAGGGTATGCCTCTGCATATAGGAGCTTGAGAGTATCTTTCCAGTCGGCTCCTTGGCCAAGGCCTGAAGGATGAGGCGCTGGTGTGGAGAACAACCCTGGATTATCGCCTCAAACACAGGTTGTCACTGGTCATGAGAAAATGTACAAAAGTGGTCACGAAAAATGTACAGTTTATATAGAAGCATCCTCCAATAAACGTGAAGCCATCGTGTATAAC
>WGFD01000156.1 GCA_015492395.1 Deltaproteobacteria bacterium
CCAAATTTCTGATTTTTGATATCCTGTATTACTCTCTGGACCCCGCGTTTTATCGAGCGAAAGGCTTTCAAACGCTCATCATTGTTGATGAACCAAGTATTGAATACGGATTCTCCATCTGACCTATACTTGCCAAGTAGTTTTCGTAATTCCATGTCTACTCCGTACCTAGGACTTTTTGTTGCACAACGAAAAACTCACCGATACGTGCCATGTACATGTAGGATAATCATATTCCGCGGTTAAAGGCCCATCTCTAACGAGGCAAAGCCCCGCGCATCTGCGTCATGGAGTAGCGCTCAAGGAGCGCCAAAAGCCGCCGGAAATCGACCAAATAAAGAGAACCCCGAAGATGATATTCAGTCCATTCAATATCATAGAGATCCTGTGGATCTTGGCGAATTGCGACTTCAACCTCTTCACCTCCGCCTCATCGTCTGAATTTCTATAGGTATCTTTGATCATCCTGGCTTTTTTGTTGATGACCAATCCGTTGAACCAGGCATTAAAGAGCATCACAAGACTTAAAATATATGTTTCATAAGAGAAGAGAGTGTATTCCAATCCACCGGCAACGAGCGAAAGCGACAGGAAAATTCCCAGCGATCCGATGTATCCCAAGAAATTGTACTTGGGAAAGATAGCGCCGACGACTTCGCCGGCCTTTTCCCTCGAAAGGACCTTAAAGATACTCGGCGCCGCCATCAGGGAAAAGAATATCTCTCCACCTATCCATACGGTGACAAACATTATCAGTAGAAATATATACACAGACACCCTCCCTGATCAGTGGATCGCCTGTTGAGGTATCACGAACACCCTTTACCTCTTCTCATCTTGAAACTAGTCGGAACGACAACTTTCCTCGCAAAGACCGAAAAAGACACTCGCCATAAATATCCCCATTCCCGACAGAAGCCCGCCGATACTCACGTATACGAACAATTCCGTGATAAGGGCATAGTGGGCGGCCCCTCGCCCCATAGAAGGTGAGAGGAGGAACATGCTGAACCAGGCCATTGGATACAGACCTCCGAGACCGATCAGTATGGCGCTTATCTTCTTAAGCCGCTTCTTCATCGCCGACAAAGAGAGCACCGCTATCAGAGCGAGGGTGAAGGCGCCGATACCGGTGGCATGGAAGTGCGCACGCTGCGCATAACGCCATATCTTGTCGGCGCTCTTGGCATCATGCAGCTCGGGATGAGCAGCTATCCCGGCGTTGATCCAGCCCTTCACACCGTCTTCGTTTACACCGAAAAGGATCCCCATACCTATGCCGAACAGGAGAGTTGCAATGGCGATGGCCAGTCCCGGACGCACAGACTTAAGGGCTTCACCTGTATTCATTCTTCACCTCCTTCGAGAGCAGTAACGGTCATAAACGGCGCTCTCATGCAAAATAGTGGCTTCGATGGCAAAAAAAACTCCCCGGGGACAAGACAGACATACTCACAGGCACAACGCCCTCTCCACTCTCTTGATGACCTTCTCTCTCCCGAGGAGGCAAAAGACCTTTTCAAGCTCTATACCATGGGTCCTGCCTGTAAGCGCCGCCCTTAAAGGCATGAAGAGGCGCTTGCCCTTCTCACCGGTCGATGACATGAGGTTCTTAATTACCTCCTTATATACCGCACTGTTCAGCTCATGATATCCCCGCACCTCGACCAGTAACTTCTCAAGAAGCTCCGATACGTACGGTTCTTTCAGGCAATCAAGCGTATCGTACCCGACCTCTTCCAGGAACACCTCAAGCAACGATGGGAAGTCGGCGAGTGTCTCAGCCTCACCCTTCAACGCGTCTATGGCCCCACGCAACCAATCCTCATCGACACCTTGAAAGCGGGGTCTCAACAGCTCCAGCAATCTCTCATTATCGGCTATTCCGATATAGTGCCTGTTGAACCGCTTGAGCCTGGATATGTCGAATACGGATGGAGACCTTGACAAGCCGTCCAATGAGAAGGAGGAGAGCGCCTCCTCTCTCGTAAGAAGATCCCTTCCCGGAGACCAGCCGAGATGACACAGGTAGTTGAATAACGCCTCCGGCAGAAAACCGGCTTCCCTGAGACCCTTGATAGAGGATATCCCGTGCCTCTTGCTCAAAGGCCTTCTGTCCCCGCCCAATATCATAGGCATGTGCGCATACAGGGGCATCTCGAAACCAAGGGCCTCGTAGATCAGCAACTGCCTCGGTGTATTGGGCAGGTGGTCTTCCCCCCTGATTATATGTGTGACTCCCATCAGTCCATCATCTATCACCACGGCGAAGTTATACGTAGCTATACCATCGGAGCCTATGATCACAAAGTCTCCAAACGCACTCGTGTCGAAGGTGACCTCGCCGTAAACCTTGTCACTCACGACAACCTTCCTCCGCGGAACCCTGAAACGCAATACCGGCGAGACATCGCCGGGCCTCTCACCCTCCTTAAGCCCCCTGCACAATCCGTCATACCTCGGCGGCATGCCCTGGGACGCCTGTTTCCTCTTCAGCTCGGCAAGCCTCTCCTTAGAACAGTAGCATGGATAGGCCGACTTAGAGGAGAGGAGCCTGTTAGCGTAATCCCTGTAGATATCCAGCCTTTCGGACTGCCTGTACGGACCCGACGGGCCGCCTCTATCGGGACCTTCATCCCAATCTATACCCAGCCACCTGAGGTCTTCCAGGATAGCGTCTTCGTAAATCCTGCCGGACCGCTCGGTGTCGGTATCCTCTATTCTGAGCACGAAAGACCCGCACCCGGCCTCCGCATAGAGCCGGTTGAATATAGCCGTCCTCGCGTTACCGACGTGCAGATAGCCGGTTGGACTTGGAGCAAACCGTGTCTTCACCATCTTTTCATCTTAAACTCACCCACGCTCTTCTCCTTACCGGAGATGGACGATGCCGGGTGAATAGAACTATGCCTCTATATCGATTAGCCGGTCTTAATTGTCGGCCTGCTTATCCGTTATGAGTACAACGGCATATGCCGCCATACCTTTGCCCCCTCCGGAAAAACCAAGACCCTCCGTAGTGGTGGCCTTTACATTCACGGATGATTCACCGCAACCCAGGGCGCCGGCAATGTTGGCGACCATGGCGGGTATGTACTCCAAAAGCCGCGGCCTCTGCGCAACTATCGTAGAGTCCACATTAACAATTGAGAAGCCGCATTTCTGCAAGAGATCACGGACACCGGCCAGCAGTTTAAGGCTGGATATCCCCTTGTACGCAGGGTCCGTATCGGGGAAGTGAGTACCTATATCTCCCTCCCCCATGGCGCCGATAAGCCCATCGCATATCGCATGGAGCAACACGTCGGCATCGGAATGGCCTACCAATCCTAGAGCGAACGGTATCTCTACACCCCCGAGAACGAGCCTTCTTCCCCCTCCAAGCTTATGGACGTCGTAACCGAAACCTATGCGCATAACCGTCAGGTCTACATGCCGGGATTACCCCATGGCCGTTATGATGGCTTCACCAAACACCATATCTTCCGGTGTCGTTATCTTGATATTGTCAAAGGAACCTTTCACCATAGCCACGCTGTAACCAAGCCTCTCCAAGAGGGCGGCGTCATCCGTCCCGTAAAAACCTTCCCCATGGGCCTTCTCATGGGCCTCTCTCAGCAGATCGGTCCTGAATGCCTGAGGGGTCTGCACAGACCACAGCCTTTCCCTGGGGACGGTCCTTATTACGATCCCGGATGACACCTCCTTTATGGTGTCCTTAACCGGGACCCCGGCAACGGCCGCCCCCTCTGTTGATGCCGCGGAAAGAACACTCTCGACAAGCTCTGCGGTAATGAAGGGTCTCACGCCGTCGTGCACAACGACCATATTACAACTATCCGGAAGCATGTCAAGCGCCAGTCTGACCGAGTCCTGCCTCTCCTTTCCGCCCGGAATGACACCGACAACCTTCTTAAAGCCGTAGCGCTCCACCACATCTCTGCGGGTCCTCTCCTCATCCCCATGGGGCACGACCAGCACAACACCACCTATGGATGGAGAGCTTTCAAAGACTGTCTCTTATACACATCTCCG
>WGFD01000157.1 GCA_015492395.1 Deltaproteobacteria bacterium
GTATTAAGGCAGGTTCTGCTATCTTTGCCGATCACCGCTCTCAAGAGTTCGTAGAGTGCAGGCCTTCCCATAAGCCCCAGGGCGGAGATTACGTCCTCTTCACTGATTTCGGTCCCTGCAAACGCAATGACCTGGTCGAGCAGGCTCTGCCCATCGCGCATACTCCCATCGGCCTCTCTGGCTATTGTGTACAAACTATCCGTGTCCACATTGATCTTTTCGTGCTCAGCTATACGTTGAAGGTGTGACTGTACCTCATTAAGGGAAATCCTCTTGAAATCGAACCTCTGGCACCTGGAAAGGATAGTGGCAGGGACTTTATGGACCTCCGTAGTGGCGAAGATGAATATTGCATGAGGAGGAGGTTCCTCAAGGGTCTTGAGGAGCGCATTGAAGGCCGGAACGGAGAGCATATGGACTTCATCTATTATATATACCCGATACTTACCCCTTGTGGGTACATATCTTATGTTCTCCCTCAGATCCCTCACATTATCCACACCGGTATTGGACGCGCCGTCTATCTCCAGCACATCGACAGATGATCCGGATATGATATCCGTGCAGGAAGGACACGTGTTGCACGGATTTACCGTCGGGCCTTCTTCACAGTTCAATGATCTGGCCAGTATCCTGGCCACCGTCGTCTTTCCAACCCCCCTTGGTCCTGAGAAGATATAGGCATGCGCGATCCTGTTAAACGTAATAGCATTCTTCAGGGTCTGTGTAACATGGACTTGTCCGACCACCTCATCGAAGAGCTTCGGCCTCCACTTCCTGGCTATTACCTGGTATGACATGGCTTATAAGCTTAAATCCTTTTGCCGTTATTCACGATACTTACCCTGAGTCCGTGCGGCTTGGCTTGGCAACATACCGGAGGTGTGTCCCACGTCCAATACTTTGATCTCTTTGATCTTACTCAAAACCGTCCTTTCAACTTTGAAGCTTACTTTGTGTCCAGGCGAATTTCCGGATGCGTGCCGGTATATGTTGCTGACCCAGCATAACCGGGCATATAGAAATTTATGGGTACTGTTGATAGCTAGGCACCCTTGCGGCACATGGTACAGATGCTACCGTTGCTTCCTTCCGGACCTGGCGGGGTTCACAACCTTTCCATTGCGCAAGACCCAGCTATCAACAGTACCCACAAATATTATACAAAAACAACTACAACTTACCGCAGCAAACTGCGGGCCAACCACTATGTACTTCAAAAGAGCTTATCTTGGCCATTCAGCGGGACCATGTCGCTTCGACGGCTCAACGAAAAGCCCATCTACGGAATCGCGCTTCGCATTTCGTCCGTCTGTGTGCCGCACGCAGACAGGAGGTTACTGCGTTGCACAGCCGTAAGCATGCCTCATCCCCCGGGATTCGCACACCTTATAGCCGGCGTTTTTTGCCGTGGAATCCGAATCCAGGTTTCTTAAAGAGATCACTATATCCGTCATCACCCTATACCTTTCATTGGCGGAGAGAGAGGGATTCGAACCCTCGGCACACCTTTTGGATGTGCACACGATTTCCAGTCGCGCACCTTCAACCACTCGGTCATCTCTCCATGCAGTCCATTGGCAAACCACCTATTGAAGCTCCCTGCAGCAAGCTGCGGGGAATGCCTGCCTGCCCGCCTGTCAATCTTGGCGGACAGGCGCTCGCTATGCATGTTCATTGGCGGAGAGAGAGGGATTCGAACCCCCGGCCCTGCAAAACAGAGCAGCTGATTTCGAGTCAGCCCCCTTCGTCCACTCGGGCATCTCTCCATGCAAGGGCCCCGCAAGAGCCCGGAAATACAAAAACCCCCCGCGACATGCCACAGTGGATCCTAAAACACAGGGAATATGCGATTATATACGCTCACCAACACATCTCCAGCAGAACAATACAATCAGGAGAAGCCCTGGATCAATTCCCTTGATGTTCCAAGCGATACTAGTTTAACCATATTTTTATCTGGTTGTCAAACCTCTCATCTTTACGGTAATGTCAAGCTTCCTGTGTAAAAAGGAAGAGGTTGTTTTTGCCATCCTCTGTGTCAAGGTAATAAAACACACTGAATATAATGCGTTCCATGCTTTGGGTGTTCTCAAAGACCCCCATCGGACGTGTCCTTCTTCTGACCTCCTTGA
>WGFD01000158.1 GCA_015492395.1 Deltaproteobacteria bacterium
TCAAGGAGGTCAGAAGAAGGACACGTCCGATGGGGGTCTTTGAGAACACCCAAAGCATGGAACGCATTATATTCAGTGTGTTTTATTACCTTGACACAGAGGATGGCAAAAACAACCTCTTCCTTTTTACACAGGAAGCTTGACATTACCGGACGGGCTAATTAGCTTGACAACTGTAGGAAGTCCTGTGTTAGAGTTGGTATGTTATGCATTCCATCTATAAATCCGCACAAAAAACTTTTCGACAATATATACATATGGTATGATAACGCGGCTTCATGCTAGAGCAATCCGTTTTTGACTGCAATAGTCGCAGACTCCTGCAGCAAGGCGCGGGGGGATTACGCCCACTGTGCATATTCAACTAGAGTAACAGCATCATTATGGGCACAGCCTTTAGAATACTGTTGATCGACGACAGCCCCGACGACAAGGCACTCGTGAGGCGCGAGCTTCACCGTGAGTTTCCGAACCTCCAGATAGAGGATATAACTGATATGGCGTCCCTTGAGGCAGTATTTAAGACGGGAAGTTTCGATGCCACGATAACCGACTACAAACTCGCCTGGGCCTCCGGCTTCGACATTCTCAAGAAGCTTAAGGTGCGCTGGCCGGACCGTCCCGTAATAATGTTCACCGATACAGGAAGTGAGAAGATCGCGGTAAGGGCGATGAAGATAGGACTGGACGACTATGTATTGAAGTCGCCAAAACACTTCCTCCGTCTCGCCATATCTCTTAAGGCGGCATTGAAGCGCGCTGAAGACGAACGCCGCTCCCGCAACATCGAAGAGCGGTACAAGCAACTGTTCAGCAACCTCCCTATCTGCGTCTACCGGACGTCGATGAACGGCCAACTGCAGGAGATGAACCCGGCGGGCCTCCAGTTGTTCGGCTTTAATCCCGCCATAGATCTGCGGCAGCAGAAGATAGACGATCTCTACGTCAGCTCGGAAGACCGGAAGCAGTTCTTGAGTGAGCTTATGAAGGCCGGACAGGTCTCAGGCTGGCGTGTTTCCCTGCGCCGCAAGGACGGCACGCTCTTCTGGGCGGAGATCCATGCCACGCTCATTAAGGATGAGAACGGCGCCCCGACTTGTATCGATGGTGTCATAGAAGATATATCCCGTCTGGTAAAGACCGAGGAGGAACTCAAGAAGTTCGTCGTCACCCTCAACACACTCGTAGAGCACATGCCCGAGGGTGTCTTTCTTCTGAACGCGGAACATCGGATCGCCCTGGCCAATCCGGTCGCCAAGGAGTATCTCTACGCAATCGCAGGCGCGGAGGTGGGGGACCTGTTGACGCATATCAAAGGCCTTCCAGTCGAAGAGTTTTTGACGTCGCCTCAACAGTTATGGCACGATATAGAACTGGTGGGCAACCCTTCCCGTAAGTTTGAAATAGCCGGACAGCCTGTGGAGGTCGAGGATACGCCGGGCGGCCTGGTATTTGTCGCTCGCGATGTTACCGAAGAGAGATCGCTCGCGGACCGCATTCAATCACAGGACCGACTAGCGGCGGTGGGGCAGTTGGCCGCCGGTATCGCTCACGACTTCAACAACATCCTTACATCCATCATAGGCTATACAGAGATCCTCCTGCTGAGCGATGGTCTCCCCGACAAGACCAGACAGAAGATCGAAGCCATCCTTCACAACGGACAAAAGGCGGCGGAACTGATACGCCAGGTACTCGACTTCAGCAGAAAGTCCATAAGCGAGATGAGGCCGATCGATCTTCTCCCCTTTCTGAAAGAGTTTCTGATATTCATCAGGAGGACGATTCCCGAGAATATCAATATCTCACTGAACTGCGAACCCGGACAGTACTCCATAAAGGCGGACCCCACTAAGTTGCACCAAGTGCTTACAAACCTGGCCGTTAACGCCCGCGACGCGATGCCGAAGGGTGGGGCTATTGCGTTTGGAATCGAGACCATCAACGTGAGGCCGAAGAAGAAGTCTCCATTTCCAAATATGTCTCCGGGGGAGTGGATCTCTCTTACCGTGTCCGACACGGGCATGGGTATCCCGCATGAGTCGTTGCCTCATATCTTCGAGCCCTTCTTTACCACCAAGGAGGTGGGAAAGGGTACGGGCCTGGGCCTCTCACAGGTATACGGTATCGTCAAGCAACATGACGGTTTCATAGATGTAAGGTCGCAAAAGGGCAGTGGCAGCTCCTTCATAGTATACCTCCCCGCCATCAAGGTAAAGATAAAGACCCCGCCCATGCAAGAGAGGGTCCACATCCCGAAAGGAAAGGGAGAGACCATATTGATAGTGGAAGATGATACGGCTGTGCGTGACCTTATTGTCAAGATCCTGCATGAGTTGAACTACAACGTGATCGCCGCCGTAAATGGAAACGACGCGGTGAATATCTTCGCGCGGTATGTCCATGACATAAGGTTGGTGCTCACCGACGTGGTTATGCCCGAAATGGATGGAATAGAACTGAGCAGGTTACTGATAAAGCAGAAGCCATCATTAAGGGTTGTCGCTCTTAGCGGATACCCTCTCAGGATAAGCCATGAGGACCTCCAAAAGGCAGGAGTGGTCGAGTGGCTGCAGAAGCCGGTTCAACTGCAGACATTGGCAAAGACCATCAGCAGGGCGTTGGAAAAGGGATACAACTACATTGCCACACATTGACCCGCTAGCACATCGTCCCGGAACATACACATACAACACCCGTACCCCCACTGGAGACTGTCCCGCGCTTCGCTATCGCAACTGAAGATGTGCAGTATGCGTATCTCCCGCGGCCCGCTGTTTGGAGTCTCTATTAACCTCCATCTCTATCCCGGATCATAAAAATTTATTTATTTTTGACATCCCATGTGGTACTAGTAGGTGCTTGCGATGAAGCTTCCAATAAATACATATCCACTCAGGTACGTGTAATGCCCTCGGACTATAAATCCACTCTCAATCTTCCCGTAACCGACTTCCCCATGAAGGCAAACCTCTCACAGAGGGAACCGAAGATACTGAAGAGGTGGGGAGACGAAGGTCTGTACAGGAAGATCATGGACCAGGGAAGGAACAGGGAAAAGTACATACTCCACGACGGCCCCCCCTACGCCAACGGTCACATACATATAGGCCACGCCCTTAACAAGATTCTCAAGGACATAATCGTCAAAAGCAGGTTTATGATGGGTTACGGAGCGGACTACGTGCCCGGATGGGACTGCCACGGCCTGCCCATAGAGCTCCAGGTTGAAAAGACCCTTGGCAAAGGCAAAGAAGGCTTCTCCAAGATAGATACCAGAAAGAGATGCCGCGCCTATGCCGAGAAACACGTCGAGATCCAGCGGAAGGAGTTCCAGAGGCTCGGTGTGTTCGGGGAGTGGGAAAATCCCTATCTCACTATGAACTACGGCTACCAGGCCACCATCCTCAGGGAGCTGGGGCGGTGTGCCGAAAAGGGGCTGGTCTACACGGGGAAAAAACCAGTTCACTGGTGCTCATCCTGCAGTACGGCCCTCGCGGAGGCGGAGGTGGAATACGCCGACAAGACCTCACCGGCGGTCTTCGTAAAGTTTCGTGTGATCGACTCGAAGGGGGCCTTCGAGACGGACGAGGGAGAGACCTTTTTCGTGATCTGGACGACCACACCCTGGACGCTTCCGGCAAATCTGGCAGTCGCCTTGAACCCAACGTTGACATACCGTCTTGTAAAGACCCCCTTTGGGAACCTGGTATTGAACCAGGAACTGTTGTCTCCCTGTATGGAGAAGTTCGGGCTCAAGGAGGGAGACTACAAAGTCTCGGCCGGTGTATGGAAAGGACGTGAACTGGAAAAGGGGATAGTCTGCCACCACCCATGGATAGACCGCCGGGTAACCGTCCTTATGAGCGACCATGTCACCAACGAGGCCGGCACCGGGTGTGTCCATATAGCACCGGGGCACGGTCAGGAAGACTACGAGATCGGATTGAAGTATGGCCTGGATATTTACGCGCCGGTAGACGACCACGGGCGGTTTACCGGAGACGTCAAGGAGTTTGCAGGCGAGTTCGTATTCAAGGCCAATGTTTCAATCATGGAACTCCTCAAGGCAAACGGGACCCTGCTGTTCAAAGAGGAGGTCCACCACTCCTATCCGCACTGCTGGCGCTGCAAGCAGCCTATAATCTTTAGGGCCACCAAGCAGTGGTTCATCTCCATGGATGAAAGCGACATCCGGAAAAAGGCCCTCGCCGAAATAGGCAGGGTCGAGTGGACACCTCCGTGGGGAAGGGATAGGATCTACAGTATGGTTCGGAACAGACCCGACTGGTGCATATCGCGCCAAAGGGCCTGGGGCATACCCATCGCGGCCTTTATATGCAAGGCGTGCGATACGAGCCACCTGGAGCAGGAGATAATAAACCGCATCGCCGACGAGGTTGAAGAGCACGGGGCGGATATCTGGTTCGAAAAGAGCCCTGAAGAGCTGTTACCGGAAGGTTTCCGGTGCAAGGTGTGTAATGGAAGGGAGTTTTCAAAAGACGAAGATATCCTTGACGTCTGGTTTGATTCCGGTGTGAGCTTCGCCGCCGTTTTGGAGAAGCGGGAGAACCTCAGGTCTCCGGCGGACCTGTATCTCGAAGGAAGCGACCAGCACAGGGGCTGGTTTCAATCGTCACTTCTGGTCTCCGTCGGAACTAGGGGATGCGCTCCGTACAGGACAGTGCTCACCCATGGATTCGTCGTAGACGGTGAGGGGAGGAAGATGAGCAAGTCCGTAGGGAATGTAATCGCCCCGCAGGATGTGATCGACAAGTACGGCGCGGAGGTGCTGAGACTCTGGGTAGCCGCCGAAGACTACCGTGAAGACATACGCATATCAAACTCCATCCTGACACAGCTGTCTGATGCCTACAGAAGGATACGAAACACCTGCCGATACATCCTGGGGAACCTGCATGACTTCGATCCGGAAAGGGATACGGTTCCCTATGAACTACTCACGGAGTTGGACCGTCTGACGCTTCACAGGCTGACCAGGCTTACGGCAAGGATATTGAGGGCCTATGAGCAGTTCGAGTTCCATACCATATACCATGCCGTCCACAACTTCGCCTCCGTCGATCTGAGCGCTTTTTACCTGGATATCCTCAAAGACAGGCTCTACATATCGAGGAGCGGCGCGCCGGAGAGGAGGTCCGCCCAGACGACCATCTACCATACCATCAACCACCTGGTCCGGCTCCTCGCGCCGGTGCTGCCCTTTACCATGGACGAAGTGTGGCACTTCATCCCATCCAGAGAGGAGGAGAGTGTACACCTGGCAGGATTTCCAAAGGTAAACGAAGCCTGGATAGACGGAGAACTCTCCGGCAGGTGGGAGAATCTGATCGAGGTCAAGGGCGAGGTAACGAAGGTGCTCGAAAAGGCGAGGAGGGAAAAGATAATCGGCCATCCCTTGGACGCGAGGGTCCTTATATCGCCACCCAGGGAACTCGAGGGTTTACTGGAGAGAACCTCCGCCACTCTGAAGGAGATATTGATAACCTCTCAACTTGAACTCGTGAAAGGGGGGGTGCGGAGGGACGACGGGGAAGGGACAAGGCTTCTCAGCGACGAGATAGAAGGTCTGGCTGTCAGGGTCGAGAGGGCCAAGGGGGAAAAATGCGCGAGATGCTGGCACTACAGCGAGCGCGTCGGCGAAAAGAGTGAACACCCCACCCTCTGCGAGAGGTGCTGGGAGGTGTTGAATCAAGATTGATCCATTGTCGGGAGGAATGGATATCGGTAGGTTAAAATTACTCCTCTTTGTGGCCCTGACGGTGCTCATACTCGACCAGATCACAAAGAACGCAATCGACTCTCTGTTCCATATCCATCAATCCGTAGAGGTCATTCCGGGCCTCTTCAACATCACATACATCAGAAACCCCGGTGTGGCATTCGGCATATTGAGGGATGGCGGGGTGTTAAGGGTTATCCTCCTGTCTCTGCTCACCGTTATTGCCATAATCGTTATCTGCTTCTTATACCTGGGGATGGACGAAAGGTGGAACAGGGTCGCCCTTTCCATGATAGCGGGCGGTGCGCTGGGCAATCTTGTAGACAGGCTCAGGTTTTGGGAGGTGATCGACTTCCTGGACTTTTATATCGGAAGATACCACTGGCCGGCCTTTAATGTCGCCGACTCGGCCATCACGGCAGGTGTCCTCATCCTATTGATCCGGTCCTTCGGCGGCAAGGGCGCTCCCTCCAGTGATCGGCAACGCCATCCGGATACCGAAGGATGAGCGGAGGAATACGCATCTGGCGACAACACACCTCTATTGAGACTCTTCCTCGTAACCCATCTCGCGCAGCCTCTGGATGTTGGCCTGTACCTTGGTATCTCCCGGTCTGATCCTCTCGGCCGTGAGAAAGGCATTCAGGGCCTCTCTATAGTCCCTGGAAAAGAGCGCATCCAGTCCCCGTTCGAAGGCCTCGTTGAACGCTGCGTCTCCATCGACCGAACCCTTCGCCTTCTTCGACGCTTCTCCCTCCGAAGACGACAACAGATCAAACTCCACATCAGCTATATCATCAGTCCGGGGCCCGGACTGGATACCCGCCTTATCCTCATCTATGTTTCTGACCACATCCATCAATAGCCATTTCCAATCGCCCTCGATATTCCGTTCTCCGGGATCTTCTGTGAGCGTCTGACACCTCACACCCTTGCCAGCCTTCAGTACCAGGCGGCGAAAGGCGGATTCACCGGTGCCTTGCTCATCACTGGCGGCCCATACCTTCCCTGAAGAGACGACGATCTGTCCGTTCCCCTCCCCAC
>WGFD01000159.1 GCA_015492395.1 Deltaproteobacteria bacterium
GTATAGTGAAATCTGGTCGGGGCGAGAGGATTCGAACCTCCGACCACTAGCACCCCATGCTAGTGCGCTACCAGACTGCGCCACGCCCCGAAAAGGTCTGGAAATCACCTGGACAAAATGCTCTTTATCGAACTGAGTTCATCCTTGATGGACTTAAGGGTATCAAGATATCTCTGATCAGGGAAATTAAGGTTTAACTGACTATCCTTCCTGAGGCTCTTCATCCTCTTTCTGACACCTTCCAGGGTAAATCTTTCATTGTAGATAAGCCGTTTGATCTCCAGTATCAGCTCCACATCCTTCCTCGTATAGACCCTTTGATTTGTCTTCGTCTTTTGGGGCCGGATAACTTCAAATTCGGACTCCCAATAACGCAATACATACGGCTTGATATCGGTTATCCTGCTAACCTCCCCAATCTTATAGTAGAGCTTGTCAGGGATGTCGGTCATATCCACTGCGATCAGGAGTTTATAGCCTTCTTGAGTATCTGGCTCGCCTTGAAGGTCATGACTGTTCTTTCGGAGATACGTATCTCTTCTCCAGTCTGTGGGTTTCTTCCCTTCCTGGCCCTCTTATGCCTTGAGGTGAAGTTACCAAAGCCGGATATCTTTACATTCTCGCTGTTTTCCAGGGACTCCTTGATGGTCTCAAATGTGAGGTCCACCACCTCGGCAATGTCTTTTTTTGAGAAACCGAACTTCTCGAATATCCTTTCAACAATATCTGCCTTCGTCATGATTGCCTCCTCTCTTCACGCCTATTTGTATGAATCACAACCCCCCCTAACCTCAGCACCGAGTTTTTCCGCCAGTCTCCCTGCGATCTTTGAGTGAACCCGCTCCACCTCTTCGTCAGTAAGGGTCCTGTCACTTAACCGGTAAGAGACCCTAAGACCTATACTGCGCGTCCCCTTAGGAATGCTTTCACCATAGTATACATCAAAGACTTCCACATCTTCAATGATTTTTCTGTCCGTATCTACTATCAACTTATGGATAACTTCATATTCCACCTTGTCATCAACAATCACCGAGATGTCCCGCTTCGACCCCGGATATACCGGCAGTGCGCCGTACCTTACGGGGGTGTCATAGTGTTCACGCAATATGTTCATGGAGATTTCAAAGATATACACATTCATGCGATCCAGGCCGCAATCCTTCAGTATATTCGGGCGGACCTCGCCCAAAAAGCCTGTCTCTCTTCCGTTGACCGACACCTTTGCAGCCCTGCCCGGATGAAGGAACGGTACTTCCCCCGACTTACCAAAAGATATGCCGCCAACTCCGAGACCCTCCATTAGTGACTCCAGAGTGCCCTTTATGTCATAAAAGTCGGCTTTCTGCTGCGGCTGATTCCAAGAGAGCCCGTACCTGTCCCCTGATATGAGGCCGGCGATAAACTCCTCTTCAACAAGACTCTTTTCCTCATACCTGAATACATGTCCTATCTCGAATATCTTTATGTCCTCGATTCTTCTATTATGGTTATAAAGCAGATTATAGATCAAAGATGGGAAGATACGCCTCCTGAGAAGGGACTGGACCTCCGACAAGGGGTTTAAGAGGCTGACCGCTTCAGCCGCATCAACGCCTGACGCCGCAAATGCCCTGGGTGAGACGAAGCTGTAGTTATGTACCTCGAAGAATCCAAGGTCCGTAAGGATATGACGTGCGGCATCTCTCATTATTTTAATAGTCCCCTTACGGCCGGGAGACATCATCGTCCTCGGCACTGTTGCCGGGATATTCCTATAGCCGTTGATCCTGGCAACTTCTTCTATTAGGTCTATCTCTCTCCCGATATCTCTACGGTAAGAGGGAGGAGTCACCACAATAACACCTTTCTCGGATGTGTCCTCTACCCCCAAGCCAAGTCTCCACAGTATCGTCTTTATCTTATCTCCGGTTAACCTTGTACCGAGAATGGAGTTGCACCTCTTTTGCCTGATAGTGATCCGTGGAGGGTGGAATTTGTCTTGATAGAGATCTATTATACCGTCGACTATACGCCCCCCCGCCAGTTCTGTCACCATCTTTGCCGCCCTGTCTATGGCCGGCCTCACCCCTTCTATATCGATGCCTCTCTCAAACCGGTAAGATGACTCTGTGGACAAACCCAACCTTTTGGATGAGCTCCTGACATCAGCGGCGGTGAATGAGGCGCACTCAAGGAGTACTCTTTTAGTGTGCTCGCCGGTCTCAGCCCTCTTGCCGCCCATTACACCGGCCAGGGCTTTGTGACCATCTTTATCGGATATCACGGGAGTACCCTCGCGGAGTTTTATTACAGCCGAGTCCAGTATCTCTATGGTTTCCCCGGCCTTCGCCCGGCGCACGGTTACTGCGGCGCCCTTAATACTGTCATAATCAAATGAATGCAGTGGTTGACCCAATTCGAGCATGATATAGTTAGTGATATCCACGATATTATTGATGGGCCTTACGCCATGGGCCCTCAGTCTGAGTTGCAGCCAGTATGGCGAAGGCTTCACATTCACGCCCTCGATTATCCTGACCACGTAGCGGCTGCACACGCCGGTATCCGGCATCTTGACCGAGACCATTCTGGATATATCACCTGCTTTATTTCCGCCATGGATGTAAGGGCGATACCTCAAGGGCTGATCCGTAATCGCCGATATTTCCCTGGAGATACCGAGGATGCTCAGCCAGTCCGGCCTGTTAGGCGTAACGCTTACATCTATTATGGCATCCCCAAGCCCAAGATAGTCCGATATATCTTTGCCCATGGGTGCATTATCGTCGAGTATTAATATGCCTTCCGAGGTCTCCGCCAGACCGAGTTCTGCTTCCGAACACATCATCCCTTCGGACTCTATACCGCGGATAGACCTCTTTTCGATCCTGAAACCCTTTGGCAATATGCTCCCGGGGACGGCCAGCGCAACCATATCCCCAACCTTCATATTGCTCGCCCCGCACACAATGCTGTACTTTCCGCTGTCTGTTTCGACCTCGCACAAGGAGAGCCTGTCGGCATTTGGGTGCCTTTCTACAGAGTTTATACGTGCAACGATCACGCCCTCGACCTCGCTTCCGACATCTTCGACCTCCTCAACCTCAAGCCCCGCCATCGTGAGCATAGAAGAGAGGTCAGCCGGACCAATGTCGAGGTCCACGAACTCTTTCAACCAGTTTATACTTGCCTTCATAGCGAGAATGCCCCGGGGATAATGATACTACGGCTTAGAATTGCCTTAAGAACCTGACATCATTGTCAAAAAAGTATCGTATATTGTCGATCCCGAACTTCAACATCGTTATACGCTCAATACCCAGACCGAAGGCGAAGCCGGTGACCTTTTCAGGATCGTAGCCTACATTGGAAAAGACATTCGGGTGTATCATTCCTGAACCCAGCACTTCAATCCAGCCACTGCCCTTACACACCCCGCACTGATTGCCGCTGCCGCCGCAGATTACGCACTGGATATCCACTTCGGCGCTTGGCTCGGTAAATGGGAAAAAGCTCGGCCTGAACCTGATGGCCAGTTCCTCGTCAAAGATGGTATGGAGA
>WGFD01000160.1 GCA_015492395.1 Deltaproteobacteria bacterium
GCATCGACAGATACAATGGATGAAACGGCCTCCGCAGCCGTTCTACGATCCTCTATCATGGAGGGTTGGGCCTGACGTACCCTTCCGGGAAGAGTATAGTATATTACGATGAGTAAAGGTTCGCGTTGGTTAAAGGTCCGCCTCGTTAGTCTCCTCGTTTTCTTCTTGATTGCATTCGCCGGACTTACCGTACGGGCCTTTCAACTCCAGATAGTTGAAAACGGCAGGCTTAAGGCAAGGGCCAGTGACCAGTACCGGAAGACAATAGATATCCTTCCGGAGCGGGGGGAGATATATGACAGAAACCTTAACGAGCTTGCCATAAGCATGGAGGTGGATTCTGTATATGCCCAACCCTGCATGATAGAGGATCGTAGAACGGCTGCGGAGGCCGTTTCATCCATTGTATCTGTCGATGCCGGCAGCGTTTATAAGAGGCTCAGGGACAAAAGTTCGTTTGTATGGCTTAAGAGGCAGATTGACATGCCGGAGACCGAGCGGAGCATCGTCAGAGGCATTAGGGGAGTTGGACTTCTGAAGGAGAGGAAGAGGTTTTATCCTGCGCCTCAACTGGCGAGCAATATGATAGGTTTTGTCGGTTACGATTCGATAGGACTTGAGGGCCTGGAGTGGAGATACAATAACTACCTCAGGGGTGAGGGTATGAAGATAGCAGGTCTGAGAGATGCGCGTGGCAAAGAGATGGTGTTTGATGATGGTGATGTTTCTCATGCCTCAAAGGGGAGCAGTCTGATCCTCACACTGGACAGGACAATACAGTATATAGCCGAAAAGGAGCTCCTGAAGGCGGCAACCAACGCGAATGCAAAGGCAGGTATCGCTATAGTAATGGACCCTTCGAACGGAGAGATACTTGCTATGGCAAGCTATCCCACCTTCGATCCAAACAACTTCCGGCGATACAGACCGAGAGATTGGAGAAACAGGGCGTTGACCGACCTGTACGAGCCCGGTTCTGTATTTAAAATCTTCCTCGTTGCCGCCGCCCTGGAAGAGGGTGTTGTCGAACCGAATGACATAATTTACTGTGAGAATGGAGGATATCGTGTTGCCGACAGGATCTTTCATGATACAATGAAGCATGGCTGGTTGACGGTGAAGGATATCGTTAAATACTCCAGTAATATCGGGGCGGTAAAGCTCGCTGACAGGTTAGGCAGGAGTAAATACTATAGATACATTAATGAGTTTGGGTTTGGTAAGAAGACCGGTATAGATCTTCCAGGCGAGGTTTCGGGTTATGTGAGGAAGCTCCAAGAGTGGTCGAGGGTTACCTTCTCTACCATATCGTTCGGCCAAGGGATATCCGCCACACCCATCCAGCTTATAACAGCAGCTTCGGCGATAGCCAATAAGGGGGTATTGATGAGGCCTTATGTGGTTAAGGCGGTCGTCTCTCCCGACGGTGAAGTGGTCAAGGAAGTGCATCCTGTTATCGAGAGGAGGGTGGTTTCTGAGGAGACTGCGCTGGAGGTGACAGAGATCCTCAAAAGGGTCACAAAGGATGGTGGCAGCGGTGAGAGGGCCGCAATATCCTTTGTAGATGTGGCCGGCAAGACGGGTACCTCCCAGAAACCTGACCCTGTCAACGGTGGCTATGCGCAAGGAAAGTACATCAGCTCATTTCTCGGTTATGCCCCTGCAGATTCACCAAGACTAGCCATTATAGTGATGATCGACGAACCCTCCGGAGATTTCTACGGCTCCACAGTGGCGGCCCCAGTCTTCAGGGAGATCTTGAAGCAGAGTATGGCGTATATGGGCATCCTGCCGAATAAAGGGGGGGAATCCATTAAGCCCGTCAAGCTTGCGGCCATAAGAAGGACAAATGATGACATCGAAGGCGGCAGGATGCCGGACTTCAGGGGAAAGAGTATGAGGATGGTGCTTCGTATGGCAAAGCGGATTCCATTGGAGGTCAAGGTCGTGGGCAGTGGAAAGGCTATTTCACAGAGGCCTTCACCTGGGGGGAAGATAGGACGTAATCGTACTGCGGAGGTTAGATTCCAATGAAGTTTCACCAATTGGAGTCCGCCGGGTAAAGTGGAGACTAACGCGGGAAGAGTAATGAAGCTTAGAGACCTCTTGGGCAGTCTTAACCCGAAAGTGTTCGAAGGAGACCGGGATATACCGGTAAATGGCGTAACATACGATTCCAGATCCGTCGAGAGCGGCTCCATCTTTGTAGCCCTCAAGGGTGGAAGGCAGGATGGTCATAGCTTCATAGGTGATGCTGTAGCGAGGGGTGCGGTTGCCGTCCTTGCAGAGAAGTATATCCCCGGCCTTTGTGTCGCGCAGATAGTGGTTGGTGACACGCGGGTGGGAATAGCGAAGCTATCCGACGCGTTCTACGCACATCCATCGGAGGAGTTGACCATAGTTGGCGTCACCGGAACCAATGGAAAGACTACCACCACGTACATCCTGGAGTCTATCTTCAAGAGTGCCGGTCTAAGTGCGGGTGTGATAGGGACTGTAGACTACAGATTCGAGGGGAATACCATCAAGGCCGTCAATACTACGCCGGAGGCGCCGCATATCAGCAAATTACTGAGGGATATGGTAGATGCCGGGGTAACCCATTGTGCGATGGAGGTTTCATCCCACGCCCTGGACCAGAGGAGGGTAGATGGTATAAGTCTGGAGGTGGCCGTCTTTACAAACCTTACCCGGGACCACCTGGACTACCACCGTACAATGGAGGAATACTTTGCTTCTAAAAGACGGCTCTTCGAAGAGATATTGGGCAACGGGGGGGTGGCAATTATAAATATAGACGATGGATGGGGAGAGAGACTGGCAGGCGACCTTAATGGCACCACCGTTATCAGGTATGGTGTTAAGAACAGGGGAGCGGATATAAGGCCCTTGAATCTTCTTGCTTCGGAAAGTGGATTGGAGGCCGGGCTTGCCACACCTGCCGGTGACATTAATATCTCATCCTCCCTGTTGGGTGAATACAACCTGATGAATATCATGGCATCTGTCGGCGCGGCGGTGGCACTTAATCTTGGTAAGCCCGATATTAAGGCCGGCGTTCGTAAGGCCGGTAGGATCCCTGGGAGGTTGGAGATGGTTGCTTCCGCAGCTGGGGTCAGGGCCTTCGTCGATTATGCACATACGCCTGATGCCTTGCGGCGTGCCTTGAATGTTATCAACATGGTATCACGGAGGAGGGTTATAACGGTTTTTGGATGTGGTGGCGACAGGGACAGGGAGAAGAGACCTGTCATGGGGGGGCATGCAGTAAGGTTTAGCGATGTTGCCATAATTACCTCCGACAATCCCAGGGGAGAAGACCCTCTTGATATAATAAAGGACATAGAGTCTGGAATAGATGGGGTTGTAAGGTGTGACCATTATCATACCGCCCCCGCAAGATTTTATACAGTTATCCCTGACAGGGGGGAGGCCATAAGGACGGCGGTTGCCCTCGCAGTCGACGGTGATGTCATTCTCGTTGCCGGCAAAGGCCATGAGGACTACCAGATTATCGGTGATAAGAGGATACCATTCGATGACAGAAGGGTATTACGGGAAGTTATGGAAGAAGGGAAGGGTGAAGTTGCTTTGAGTGAGTTGATATGACGGAGATGAGGCTGAAAATTGATGAGTTGTTTAGGGCTATTGATGGCACCGTAGTCAGGGGGGGGGGATCAGCGACTATAAAAGGCATATCTATAGACACCAGAAGGATAGAACCCGGAGATCTTTTTATCGCCATCGCGGGAGCAAGGTTTGACGGCCATGATTTCGTGATGGATCACTTGAACGCCGGTGGAGTTGGGGCGGTGGTCGGCAAGGGATGGAAAGGGCTATCGGAGATGGATAACATCTTCCCGGACCGCTATGTGATCACTGTGGATGATACAGTCAGGGCAATAGGGGATCTGGCGATCTTCTGGCGCAAGAGGCATGATATTCCGTTGGTGGCTGTGGGAGGCAGCAACGGAAAGTCAACTACCAAGGAGATGGCAGCCTCCATACTTGCCACGAAACAGCCTGTACTGAAGACGCACGGGAATATGAACAACCGCATTGGACTGCCTCTTACGTTGCTGTCCATGAGGGAGCACCATGGATCGGCGGTGTTGGAGGCAGGGATAAGCGAGAAGGGTGAGATGGATAGACTTGCCGAGATATGCGCTCCGTCAGTGGCTGTGCTTACAAATGTGGGGATGGCCCACAGCGCCCAACTGGGTACCGTGGAGGATATCGCGGAAGAGAAGGCCAAACTCTTTGCCGGCCTGAGGCCGGACGGTATTGAAGTGATAAACCTCGATGACCCAAGGATAGTAAAGTACGGCGGCAAATCGGGGAGAAGGGCTGTTACATACAGTATTAAGGAGAAGGCCGACGTCTATCTAAAGGACTACGTGGATGATCATACCGTTATGACAACCAGAGCTTTGTTTTCCATATCAGGCAGAGAAGTGGAGATAGCCTTGGGATGTGTGGGAATGCACAACCTCTCCAATGCCGCCGCGGCTATAGCTTCAACCTCAGCCATGGGTATAGATACGGAGTGTGTCGTTGACGGCCTCTCAAGATTCGTTCCGATGTCAGGCCGGATGGAGATCATGCGGTGGGGAGGGATCACCATCATAAACGACACATACAATGCCAATCCGGAGTCTGTGGAGGTGGCTGTTAAGACCGTATCGATCATGCCGGGACGCAGGATTGCAGTTCTAGGTGGAATGCACGAGCTTGGGGGGTTTTCCGGTATGGCCCACAGGGATGTAGGTAGTATTGTAGGCCGTGAAGGCATGGATATGCTGGTTGCCATAGGCGATTTCAAGGATGATATGTGTGATGGCGCCTTGCGTGGAGGCATGGAGAAGGAGAGTGTATTTGCGCCCCGTGACAAGAGGGATACGATAGCCGTGCTAAAGGAGATCATCAGATATGGTGATGTCGTACTGGTAAAAGGGTCCAGGGCGGAAGGGATGGAGGAGATAATAGAGGAGTTAAGGGTGGTATATGCGAATTGCGCTTAGGTGTGCATGCCGGGGAATATGCGGCGCGCGGCATCAGCTTCAGGGACTTGAAGTCACACAGCGAGTGAATGCTATAGGAGATTCCCCGCGGCTTGCTGCAGGGAGCTCCAATGAAAGCCAAGTGATCTGTTTGACGGGACTGTAATATGCTTTACCACCTGCTCTTCCCGCTAAGTAAATACTATTCGGTCTTTAATGTATTTCAGTATATCACATTCAGGACAATTTACGCCCTCATTACGGCGTTGCTCCTGAGTCTTATCCTGAGTTCCTACGTTATCAAGAGGGTTGGCTCACTTAGGATAGGGGAAGTCGTCAGGCAAGATGGTCCGCCGGGCCATATCAGTAAAGAGGGGACGCCGACAATGGGTGGAATAGCCATGCTGATCGCTTTAATCGGTTCCACCGTGCTCTGGGTCAACCTCAGGAACCCATATATCTGGCCTCTGGTATTACTTACCGCTGGAATGGGTGTCATAGGTTTCATGGATGACTACAGAAAGGTTATCAAAAAGAGAAGAGAGGGGCTTAGCGCCAAGACAAAGTTGGCTCTGCAACTGCTAATATCTTTCCTGGTAGTTATGTATCTTTACTTGGGCCAGTTTGACACTATCGTCACGGTGCCGTTCTTCAAAGATGTGCGTATAGATATGGGCTGGCTTTATATACCGTTCGCCGTATTTGTAATAGTTGGGGCGTCCAACGCCGTAAATCTCACGGACGGTCTGGATGGTTTGGCCACCGGGCCCATGATCATCGCTGCAGCAACATATATGCTCCTCGTATATGTCACCGGGCACGCGAGGATTGCGGACTATCTCCAGGTACTCTACGTTCCCTCGGTAGGCGAGTTAACCATATTTGCCGGCGCGATGGTTGGCGCCAGCATGGGATTTCTTTGGTTTAATACCTACCCTGCACAGATATTCATGGGGGATGTGGGTTCGTTGTCCCTGGGCGGAGGCCTCGGGGCGCTGGCCGTCATCACAAAACATGAGCTTCTTTTGGCCCTTGTCGGCGGTATATTTGTTATAGAGGCCCTTTCGGTCATCTTTCAGGTTACATCTTTCCGGTTAAGGGGGAGGAGGGTACTACTGATGGCGCCCATTCACCACCACTTCGAACTCAAGGGCTGGGCCGAACCCAAGATCATAGTGAGGTTCTGGATCATAGCCATAATATTGGCCTTAATAGCGATAAGCACCTTGAAGTTAAGATAGTAATGCAGACACTGCGGGACATAGATAACAGGCCGGTCCTGAAAGACAAGAAGGTCCTGGTAGTGGGACTGGCCAGGACCGGCCTCTCGGTCGCCAGATTCCTTGTGAAAGCGGGCGCCGAAGTCACTGTGACCGACTTGAGGCCTGAGTCTGAGATGGACGGCGTGGAGTTTCTCAGGGAAATGGATATATCGGTGGAGACCGACGGCCATGAAATTGGCACATTCCTCTCCAAAGACATTATTATAATCAGCCCAGGTGTTCCGTATGACATGCCGTATCTTGTGGAGGCCAGAACACACGGGATCGAGACCATTAGCGAGATAGAGTTGGCCGGAAGGTTCATAGATGCGCCGATCGTTGCCGTGACCGGTACCAACGGTAAGACCACCACCGCCACTATACTTGGAAGGATATTCAAGAGGGCAGGTAAGGATGTATTTGTTGGCGGCAATATCGGCCTGCCTCTGATCGAATCTCTCACTTTGAATAAGAGGCCTGATTGCATAATCGCGGAGGTAAGCAGCTTTCAATTGGAGGGTGTAAGGCTCTTCAGGCCGGATGTGGCTATCTTGTTGAATGTGACCGAGGATCATATGGATAGGCATCCGGACCTGGATACTTACGCAGACATAAAATTCAGGATATTCAGTAATCAGAGAAAGAACGACTTGGCGATAGTAAATATCGGCGATCCTGAGATCGGCTCAAGGCTTGGGCCCCTGAAGTCCCGTATAGTGCCCTTCAGTTCCGCTACTCCCATGGACAAGGGCATCTATTATGAGGATGGTGAGATTATCTACGCTGGAGAGAAGGGCAAGGAGGTGTACGGTACGGCCGGTTACAGACTACGCGGGATTGGTAATATAGAGAATATCATGGCCGCGATCGCTGCTGCCAGGACCTTCGATATACAGCCGGCCCATATACAGGCTGCCATAGGGGGCTTTAGCGGTCTGCCGCACCGCATGGAACTTGTACTTGAAAAGCGGGGCATCACCTTCTATGACGATTCGAAGGCAACCAATGTGGGCGCCTTGCTGTCTTCGTTAAAGGCCTTGGAGGGGCCGATCATCCTGATTGCCGGCGGCAAGGACAAGGGTGGCAACTATAGTGTCCTGAGGCCGCATCTAGAGGGGAAGGTAAAGTTGATGATCCTGCTTGGAGAGGCGAGGGAGAAGATAAAGTGTGCCCTGTCCGGCTCTACTGAGACGGTTGTAGCTGAATCACTAGAGGATGCCGTAGAGGCCGCATATTCAAGGGGGGTTGCGGGAGATGCCGTGGTACTTTCCCCTGCTTGCAGCAGTTTCGATATGTTCAGAGGCTACGAAGAGAGAGGGGAAGTATTCAAGAGGCTTGTGAAGGCATTATGATCATAAGGTTCAAGGACACCGACAGGGTATTGATACTCACAACACTCTTCCTTGTGGTAGCGGGCATCATGATGGTCTATTCAACCAGCTATATCATGGCGATGGAGAGATTCAAGGATGAATACTTTTTCCTTAAGAGGCATCTATCGTTTACATTAATCGGTCTTGCGGGTTTTTTCATCACAATGCATGTGCCGTACAGGGCATACAAAAAGATGGCGTATCCACTGCTTGTAGCTGCCACAATCCTGCTCTCTTTGGTGTTTGTGGATGTGTTCGGGGTAGATGCAGGTGGTGCCAGGAGGTGGCTGGAGTTCGGATCCGTCAGGTTTCAGCCTTCCGAGCTGGCCAAGGTCGCGGTGGTGATCTTTCTCGCTTACTCCCTTGAGGCGAAGAGGGATAAGATAAAGACCTTTTCTCTGGGAGTAGTACCCCATATTCTAATACCGGCACTCCCGATAGTGCTCATTCTGTTGGAACCAGACTTCGGAACATCGATGGTTATTACCGCGGTTATCTTCCTCATGATGTTTATTGCAGGGGTAAGGATCACACACCTGGTTCCACTTGGCGTTATGTCGTTGCCTCTCATATATTACCTTGTTGCCGGCACCGCGTACAGGATGCGCAGGATACTGATATTCCTGAATCCGTGGAAAGATCCGACTGGCGAGGGGTTTCAGATAGTTCAATCTCTTATCGCTATCGGGTCGGGAGGTCTGTATGGTGTCGGGTTCGGTGAGGGCAGGCAGAAACTGTTCTACCTCCCCGAAGCCCATACCGACTTTATATTCTCGGTAATAGGTGAAGAGTTCGGGATTATAGGCGTTTTGCTGGTTTTTATTCTTTATCTATCCTTTCTCTTGTGTGGAGTGAGGGCGGCATGGAAGTCCCCTGACCTGTTTGGAACGTATCTGGCCTCGGGACTGACGTCACTTATCGTCCTCCAGGCCGTGATCAATGTGGGGATAGTCATGGGTCTCCTGCCACCCAAAGGATTACCGCTACCCTTCATAAGTTACGGCGGGACCTCACTTGTGGTTAACATGGCTATGGCTGGGATAGTACTGAATATATATAAGAAAGGGTGCGAGGGTTGAGAGTGATAATGGCCTGTGGTGGGACGGGTGGGCATATCTTTCCGGCTATAGCCCTTGCGGATGAGTTCAAACGCAAGGAGAGTGGTTGGGATCTGGTATTTGTCGGCAGCAGGGGCGGCATAGAGGAGCGCGTAGTGCCAGAGAAGTGTTACAGGCTGGAGTTGCTTGATGTTGAGGGTGTAAGGGGCAGGAGCGGCATGGAGATGGCGAAGTCTCTGTATAAGGTGGCGAACTCCACCCTGTCGGCTGTGAAGTTGTTAAGGCGGCTTAAACCGGACGGGGTTATCGGCTATGGCAGCTACTCGTCGGCCCCTGTTGTCCTAGCAGCCGCACTGCTGAGGATAAAGACCGCCATACTGGAGCAGAACCTGCTTCCTGGCATGACAAACAGGTTCCTGGGCAGGTTCGTGGACAGGATATACGTATCCTTTGAAGAGACGAGGGGCTATTTCCCTGCCGGGAACGTCATACATACCGGCAATCCTATCAGAAGAGAGATATATGAACTGGCCGGGGCAATGGAGATGAGGGGGGCCATGGATGAGAGGAGAGTTCCTTTTACGATACTGGTCTTTGGCGGAAGCCAGGGGGCCAAGGCCATAAATACGGCGTTTCTTGATGCACTTGAGTATCTAACTGATATTATCGGTTCCATACGGATAATACACCAGACCGGTACGGCCGGTTATGACGACGTAATGGCGGCATATAAGAGAAAGGGCCTGTTCTCCGACAGATATCGGGAGAGGCTGGAAGTACGTAAATTCATCGATGACATATCATCTTCGTACAGAATGGCGGATCTGGTAATCTGCCGCGCAGGGGCTACAAGTATAGCGGAGATAACCGCTCTGGGCCTGGCTTCTATCCTCATTCCATACCCGTTTGCCGCAGACAATCATCAGGAAGTAAATGCGCAATCACTTTCAGATAAAGGCGCAGCATTTATGCTGAAGCAGGAAGGACTGACCGGGAGGGTGTTGGCCGATACTATAAGGAGATTCTACGAAAGACCGGATGTTTTAAAAGAGATGGAATCCGCATCAAAGGCGTTGGGCAGGACGGAGGCCCTGGACACTATCATAGACGACTATATTGGATTGTTGGGTTCATAAACAATGATAGCGGGATCCACTTATAAGGAGAAAGTAGTTGTATAGGGGCAGGATAAAAAATATACACTTTGTGGGAATAGGCGGCATAGGGATGAGCGGGATAGCTGAGGTGCTGTTAAACCTGGGTTACAAGATCTCGGGATCAGACCTCAGGGCATCCGAGATGACTGAGAGATTGGAAAGGCTTGGTGCCACGATATCCATAGGTCACAGAGTAGAGAATGTAAGTAGAGCCGACGTTGTAGTTTATTCCTCTGCTGTAAGGTCTGCCAACCCGGAGATAGTTTCTGCATTGGAACATCAGATCCCGGTTATTACTAGGGCCGAGATGCTCGCGGAACTGATGAGGATGAAGTATGGCATCGCGGTAGCTGGGACCCATGGCAAGACAACCACTACTTCCATGATCGCTGCCATACTTGGATACTGCGGGATAGATCCCACAATAGTGATAGGAGGGAGGGTGAACAGCATCGGCAGTAATGCAAGGGCAGGCAAGGGAGAGTACCTCGTTGCCGAAGCGGATGAGAGTGACGGTAGCTTTATAAAGCTCTCACCGACCATCGCTGTTGTTACCGGAATAGACCCGGAACATATGGACCACTATTGTGATATGGAGGAGGTCAAAGCCGCATATCTGGGCTTCATTAATAAAGTGCCTTTCTACGGCTGTGCGGTCCTCTGTCTCGACCATCCCAATATCCAGTCCTTGCTTCCAAATATCTCTCGCAGATATATGACATATGGTTTGACGGTGCAGTCCGACATAACTGCAAGGGGGCTGTCGTTTGATGGCATGGACTCAATATTTACGGTGTGGTTTAGAGACAGAAAGATGGGGAAGGTAAGGATAGGCATGCCGGGCGAACATAATGTCTATAATGCACTTGCGGCCATTACTGTGGCGCTGGAACTTGATATGGATTTCGAGTCCATAATTGAAGGCATGAGGGATTTCGGCGGTGTACAGAGGAGGTTTCAGATTAAGGGTATAGTTAATGATATTGTTGTCATAGATGATTACGGCCACCATCCCCAGGAGATCAAGGCGACCCTGAAAGCGGCCAAAAACGGATGGGGGCGGAGGACCGTGGCGGTCTTTCAGCCACACAGGTATACCAGGACACGGGACCTCTTTAGCGAATTCCTTTCGGCCTTTAACGACGCGGATGAGCTGATATTGACGGACCTCTATCCTGCCGGAGAGGAGGCGATAGACGGGGCCGCTTCATATGATCTCTATCGAGCCATCAAGGAACATGGACATAGGAATGTGGCTTACTACCCTAACAAGGATGATATCCCCGGGTACCTCGCCGGGTCCCTGAAGTCCGGTGATATGGTGGTTACGCTTGGAGCGGGTGACGTGTGGCAGGTGTCCGATAACCTGTTGAAGATGTACGGCGAGCAAACTCCCCGTAGTCCGCTGTGGGTTTAAGAATGGCGGGAAAGTGTGGTATGGAGAACGAAAGATTAGCCGATAGTTTCAGTGGCCGGCTCTCTTTTAATGTTCCTATGAGCGAGTTTACTTCTTTGGGCATAGGCGGACCTGCGGATGTAATGGCCTACCCTACAGACGAGTCGGACTTAAAGGAGATAGTCCTATTTGCCGCTAGAAAGGGATTTTCGATATTCGTTATCGGTTGCGGAACAAACCTTCTGGTTAGGGACGGGGGTATCAGGGGGGTAGTGGTCAATCTCACCGACGGTTTCAATAAGGTCTTGTTCGGGGATTCCGGAAAGGTTGAAGCCGGTTCCGGTGTAAGGCTTGCTTCACTGGTTAGGCAGTGTGCCGGCAGAGGCCTTTCGGGTATGGAGTTCGCCATTGGTATACCGGGAACCGTTGGCGGGGCAGTTGCTATGAACGCAGGCGCATATGGCGCTGAGATGGGAGAGCTTGTAGAGAATATAGATGTTATGGGTATGGACGGCAAGATAGGCACCATAGGAAGAGAGGCCCTTAACTTTACTTACAGGGGTTGTGATCTGCCTGCGGGCAGGATAATACTGAAGGTAAGACTGAGACTGAAAGAGGGGTCGGTTGCCGCAATCAACGAGAGGATGGAATCGTTTAAGGAGAAGAGGAAGGGAACACAATCCATCAGGTTTCCCAATGCCGGTTCCGTCTTCAAAAACCCCGGTGTAGGCGAGAGTGCCGGCAGATTGGTAGAGGAGGCCGGCCTCAAGGGGATGAAGGTGGGTGGCGCAGAGGTATCAAAGGTTCATGGAAACTACATCGTTAATGTGGGTGGTGCCAAGGCGAGTGATATTATGAGTCTGATGGCCAGCATGAGGGACAAGGTACACAAGCTCAGGGGTATAGCGCTGGAACCGGAGATTAAGGTGATCGGTGAGGATTGATTTCTGAAATGGATCTGGCGGAACTCAAGGAGAGAAAGGTCGGTATCTTGATGGGTGGAATCTCGGATGAGAGGGATATCTCCCTTAAGAGCGGTAACGCCGTGTTGAAAGCGCTTTCAAAATCTAATTACAATGTTATGCCGATAGATGTCGATAGAGATGTGGCCCTGAGGATCTCGGAGGAGAAGATCGATGTCGCATTCATCGCGCTCCATGGAAGGTATGGAGAGGATGGATGTATCCAGGGCCTTTTGGAGTTGATGGACGTGCCGTATACCGGTTCCGGCGTCACTTCCAGTGCGATAGCTATGGATAAGGTGGCTACAAAGAAGGTGCTTGTATACCATGGAATCCAGGTTCCTGCCTTTAAAGTGGTCAATGCGTCTGAGGTGCCCAGCCTCCGTAGTCTGAAGATGCCCGTAGTAGTGAAGCCGGTGGCCCAGGGATCGACTATAGGTGTGAGTGTGGTAGAGGACTATAGTGACCTTCAACGGGCCATCGATCATACCTTCGAGTACGGCCAGACCGCTTTGATTGAGAGGTTCATAGATGGCCGGGAATTTACAGTGGGGATATTGAATGGAAGGCCGCTGCCCGTAATAGAGATCTGTTCCTCGAGGAGGATATATGACTTTGAGGCTAAGTATACCACCGGCAACACCGACTGCATAGTACCCGCCGAGCTATCCAGGGAAGATGAAGAGGGTATCCGGGGTATAGCCCTGGAGAGTTATGGAGCCGTCGGGTGCAGAGGCGCTGCCAGGGTGGATCTTATAATGGACGGCTGTGGCGCTGTAAATGTACTGGAGGTTAATACAGTCCCCGGTTTGACGGAGACGAGCCTCCTCCCGATGGCGGCGGCGTCCGGCGGCATGGGTTTCTCCAGATTGATAGAGGAGATCCTGTTTGGTGTCTTTAACTGCTAGACCGAAGCAGGTTGCCGTTATGCATATTATAAAAAAGAAGAGGCCAAATCGCAGGAGGAGAGCGCCTCTTAAGAATAGGATGGTGAAGAGGCTAAAGGGCCTTTTTAAACTCACGTTGGTAATTGTTGCAATACCTCTTGTTGCTTATGCCGGATGGCGTTTCTATGATTTTCTGTACACGACACCGCTGCTTGGTATAGACGATATTGTTGTTCTGGGCAACGAGCGTGTGTCCAAAGAGGATATAATAAATATGGCCGGTATATCGAGGGGTGAAAACCTTTTTGTCGTGGATACAAAGGATATCATAGCCAGGGTGATGAAGGAGCCATGGATAGACGGTACAGAGGTGAGAAAGAGAATACCGAATACCATTATTATAGAAGTCAGTGAGAGGCGGCCGCTTGCTATTGTCAACGCAGGCGGGCTCCACCTAATGGATAGGAAGGGTGTGGTCTTCAAGAGTATCTCGCCTCGTGATGACATAGACCTTCCTATCATAAGCGGGTTTTCCAGAGAGGAGCTGGATTATGGCATATCTTCGATACCTATGTATAAGACTATCACTCTCCTAAGAGAACTTGAAGGACGTAAAGGGTTTGGATTGGAAGACGTATCTGAGATATATATAGGTAAAGACGGTGACTTCACCATATATACACTGAAGGGAGCCGTAAGGGTGGATCTGGGCAAGAACGGCTTTAAAGATAAACTCTCAAAGCTTGACAAGATACTGTACTCTATGGGTGGTGAACTCGGTGGTGTGGAAGAAGTGGATCTCGACAATACGAGGGGGGTAGTGGTTAGATTCTCCTCTGACTCCGGTATCCACATATGAAGAAGGGAGGTTAAAAGGTGGTAAAGAAGAGCGATATCATAGTTGGGCTTGATATAGGGACGACAAAGATATGCGCTATTGCCGGAGAGGTGAAGGATGGAGGTCTTGAGGTGATAGGCATAGGTTCACACCAATCAAAGGGCTTGAGAAAAGGTGTCGTCATAAATATAGAATCCACCGTGCAGTCCATCCGAAAGGCAATTGAAGAGGCGGAGCTGATGGCCGGTTGTGAGATAAAGAAGGTCTATGCCGGCATAGCCGGCGGCCATATAAAGGCCTTTAACAGCCATGGCGTTATAGCCGTTAAGGACAGGGAAATAACCCGGGCGGATGTGGCAAGGGTAATAGAGGCCGCACAGGCCGTTGCGATTCCGACCGATAGGGAGGTCATCCACGTACTTCCACAGGAGTATATCATAGATGATCAGGACGGGATACAGGAGCCGCTCGGGCTGAGCGGCGTCAGGTTGGAGGCAAAGGTTCACATAGTCACAGCCAGTGTCACGTCGGCACAGAATATAGTGAGGAGCGCCAATAAGGCCGGTCTCGATGTCGCCGATGTGGTCCTGCAGCCCATAGCCAGCAGTGAGGCGGTATTGAGCCAGGACGAGAAGGAACTGGGGGTGGTTCTGGTCGATATCGGCGGCGGCACCACCGACATCGCCATATACCATAACGGCACCGTAAAACATACTGGTGTTATTTCCCTTGGCGGCAACCAGATAACGGGTGATATCGCCGTAGGATTGAGAACGCCCGCCGGAGAGGCGGAGGTGATAAAGAAGAAGCACGGTTGCGCGCTGATCGCGATGATAGACAAGGATGAGACGCTGGATGTGCCGAGCGTGGGCGGCAGAAAGCCTAGGGTGCTCTCCAAACGGATGCTTGGCGAGATAATAGAGCCCAGGGTGGAGGAGTTGTTTCAGTTTATACAGAGAGAGATAATGAGGTCGGGTTATGACGGTATCGCTGCTTCGGGCGTCGTCCTGACCGGAGGCACGGCATCTCTGAGGGGAATAGTGGAGCTTGCCGAACAGGTCTTCGATTTGCCTGTAAGGCGTGGTTTGCCTTCGGGGATCAGCGGTCTGGTGGATGTGGTTAAGGGGCCCATGTATTCCACAGGTGTCGGTCTTGTACTTTACGGCATGAGGAATTCCGACAAGGCGGAATTCGATAGCGAGGGCAAGAACAGCTTCAACAGGCTGCTAAAGAGGATGAAAGAGTGGATGAAGGAGTTCTTTTGAACATGCATAGCGAGCGCCTGCCTGCCGCGGCACAGGCAGGCATTCCCCGCGGCTCGCCGCGGGTAGCTTCAATATCCACTGATAAGATACACTTAACAACAACAAAAGGAGGTGGCTATGGTATTCGAATTGGATGACTGTTTTAATCAGGGTGCCAAGATCAAGGTGATTGGGATAGGTGGATGCGGTTGTAATGCCGTCAACACCATGATAGAAGCCGGACTTGAGAATGTGGAGTTCTATGCGGCCAATACCGACAGCCAGGCGCTTGGCGCATCTAAGGCGCCGGTCAAGATCCAGCTTGGCGCGCATATCACGAAGGGGCTTGGCGCCGGAGCCAATCCGGATGTGGGCAGAGAGGCTGCCATGGAGAGCAGTGATCAGATCAGGGAGGTCACGGAAGGGGCGGATATGGTCTTTATTACGGCCGGTATGGGCGGTGGCACTGGAACGGGTGGCGCGCCTATAGTGGCTGAGATAGCAAAAGAGGCCGGCGCCCTGACTGTGGCCGTGGTCACCAAGCCCTTCACATTTGAGGCGAAGCGCAAGATGAGGCAGGCCGAGGAGGGATTCAAGGCGTTAAAGAACGTAGTAGACACGGTGATAACCATTCCAAATCAGAGACTCCTCTCCGTTGCGGATAGAAATACAACGCTTCAGGATGCCTTCAAAAAGGCGGATGAGGTGCTCTTCAGGGCCGTTAAGGGGATATCCGACGTGATAACCATTCATGGACTTGTCAATGTTGACTTTGCCGATGTCAGGACCGTGATGAGCGAGATGGGACTGGCGCTTATGGGTAGCGGCCTTGGACAGGGTGAGAACAGGGCGGTGGATGCGGCCAGAAGGGCCATAACCAGCCCGCTGCTCGAGGATATATCCATCAGCGGTGCCAAGGGGGTTCTTATCAATATAACGGGTTCTTCGGATATGGCCCTCCTGGAGGTGAATGAGGCGTCGACACTGATACAGGAGGAGGCCCATGAGGAAGCCCACATTATATTTGGTTCGGTAATAGATGATTCAATGGGTGATAAGATAAGGGTTACCGTAATAGCCACCGGTTTCGGCAGGGAGGAGCGAAAGCCTTTCAATAAGATCGCGCCGGCTGTCATAGTCGACCAGCTCGATATGCCCGCAGTGCTCAGGAATGACAAGGAAAGCAAGGTGGAGACCGGAGGCGAACAGCTACGGCGAAGAAGATACGACGGTATGGATCTTCTGGATGAAGATGCCTATGAATTCCCGACCTTCTTGAGGAGGCAGGCCGACTAACCGGGATGTTATACTCATATGGTCTTGTGAGTAGCGTGAGTCCGGAAACTCATTCTGACCCCTATTACATCTTCGCTTCTGGATAAGGTGGTCACTACTAGGGGGCTTGTCTGCGTAGTTGATTTTTGTCATAGCATAGACCGATCCTTTGTGAGAGGATGTTTAAAGGAGGTTAGAGTTGTTATTTACTGCAATGCTCATAGTGCACGTTCTTACCGTAATTATCTGGATAGGCGGGTTGGCCTTTGTCACCATGCTCATATTCCCTTCAATGTACAGGATGACCGAGACCCTTCAGAAGGTACTCTTTTTCCAGAGAATAGAACACAGGTTTGCACCCTTGGCCAGGATATACGCCGCCATTACCGGTTTAAGCGGTTTCGGTATGCTATTCTATTCCGGTCGGCACTCGCTCCTGTTTACCAGGGCTGGGCTATTCCTTACCATCATGATAATAATATGGGTATTGTGGGTGGTTATGCTGTTCGGACTGGAACCCATTATTATAAGGAAGATGCTCGATAGGATGATGAAGGGTGACAAGAAACTGGATGTGGATGCCGTATTCAAGAGGATGAACCTGATGCACTGGATATTGCTGGCGGTGAGCCTGACGGCCGCCGGTAGCGGTATAATGTTTGCCCGCGGGTATTGATCCCATCTTCCACCTCACCCGTCTGCCGCCAGGCAGGTACAACTGTATGCCTTCCTCCCCTGAGTAAGTATGACATTAAGTCCCCTCCCAGTATTTCGTTGCATCGCGCTTCAATACTTTCCTTGTGTTTTTACCATAAAAGTCGATATAATTAGCGAACTGCGTACGTGGATTGGACGGCTTGTCGACTGATAAACCGTTGCAAGCATCCTTCCGTACAATAAATTGCAGGCCAAGGAGGCTGATAGATGGTATATTACAATGCCAGGACTTTATTTGCAGGAATTATTATCCTTATCATCATGGGTTCCGTATCCGTCTACGCGGAGTCGCCGAAGAGCGATGAGGGGGCAACCATAGCGTCAGGTAGTAGGGTTTCCATCGAGTACACGCTCAAGCTGGGAGACGGTACAGTGGTGGACAGCAATAAGGGTGCGGCGCCGTTCACATTTATTCAAGGGGCTCGCCAAATCATACCTGGACTGGAGAAGGCATTGGATGGGATGAGAGCCGGGGGGACTAAAGAGGTCAAGGTGAAACCCGAGGATGGATATGGTATGGTTAAAAAGGACCTGCTTCAGGAGGTCAAGAAGGATCTGGTGCCGAAGGATGCCTGGAAGGTTGATTCGGTGGTCCAGGGGCAGGATTCAAGAGGGCAGATCGTTCAGGCTAGAGTGGTGGAGGTCAAGGATAATACGGTTTTGCTGGACTTCAATCATCCCTTGGCCGGAAAGACGCTCTACTTCGATGTGAAGGTGTTGGACGTGAAAGATATTCCCTTTCAGTAGTTTTCTCCGGCATTTCCCGGTGTGAACATGCATCGCGAGCGCCTGTCTGCCGTGGTGCCGGCACCTGTCCGCCAGGATTGACAGGCTGGCACTCCCCTCAGTCTGCTCCAGGGATCTTCAATGCGCTTGTTGGAGACCCTCCTCGGAAAGAGTGGTTTGCCGGTAAGATATTTGCACGCGGAGCATCGGAACGAGGCAGGTCGATGCGCGACGGGAGGGCCGATGTTAGGCGAAGGCGCGCAAAGTTATAACGCACTTTATAGAGGTGAACAATATGTTTCTGTGGAGTAGGCGTTCATTTTATTCCATCCTCATACTCATCATCCTCTTTTGTGCTGCTGCGGACCTCTTTGCAGGGTCCGCCGGCCCTACCAAGACAACCTTGAGCAATGGCCTCGCTGTAGTTCTTGAAGAAGACCATTCCGCTCCAGTGGTGGCCTTTCAAATGTGGGTCAAGGTGGGGAGTGCGGACGAGGAGAAGGAAGAGGCCGGGATAGCCCATGTCTTTGAGCATATGCTCTTCAAGGGGACCGGGAAGAGGGGGGTTGGAGGGATTGCGAGGGAGGTCGAAGGCGCCGGGGGGTACATAAACGCATTCACCTCCTACGACCAGACAGTGTACCATCTGGCTATTGCGAGCCGCTACTTTGACAGGGGACTCGATGTCATAAGTGATGCCATCCAGAATTCGACCTTTGACGCGGATGAGTTGAGAAAGGAGCTCGAAGTCGTTCTTGAAGAGGTGCGGATGGGCGAGGACAACTCGAGAAGGAGGCTATTTAAAGAACTGGTCTCCGCGTCATATATGACCCATCCCTACGGAAAACCGGTCATAGGCACCGTTGAGAGCGTAAAGGCGCTCACGCGGGATAAGATCCTCGACTTCTTCCGAAAGTGGTACGTCCCCGGCAATATGACCCTTTTTGTAGTAGGTGATTTTGACAGCGGCGAGGCGTTAAGGAAGATAAAGACGGCTTTCAGGGACTTTAAAGGTAGCAATGATATCATCAGAGAGCGCCCGGTGGAGCCGCCTCAGGATGGGCTGAGAGTGGTCCACTCCGCTATGGATATAAAGGGAACCAAGCTCGGCATGGCCTTCCATATCCCCGAGCTTGGCAATCCGGATGTATTCGCTCTGGATGTGATGTCAGAGATCCTGAGTAATGGCAGGACTTCGAGGCTTTATAGGAGACTGAAAGATAAGGAGCGGACCGTCCACAGTGTCTCGGCTTACGCGATGACTCCGCAGGATCCGGGACTCTTCATCGTCAATGCGGATCTGGACGTTGAGAACCTGGAAGAGGCGGTCGGGAGTATCATAGACGAGTTGGAAAAGATAAAGGGTAGAGGGGTGTCCTGGGCCGAACTTGAAAGGGCGAAGCTCTCCCTGGAAAGCGAGTTTATATTCGAACGCGAGACGATGGATGGAAGGGCCAGGCAGCTTGGTTACTTCGATGTGATAGCCGGAGATCTGGAGTTTGAAGATAGATACCTGAATGGTATTTCTAGGGTTACATCGAGGGATATAAAGGAGGCGGCGGGCAAATACCTCAGCCGGGATAACATGACGATTGCCCTTGTTCTGCCAAAAGAAGATGCAAAGGCGGTGGATGATGCCGGAATCGAGGAACTCGTCGATTCGAGCTTTAAAGTATCGACGGCATTGTACAGAGCGGAGGATGACGGGAAGGACATTGAGAGATTGAAACTGGATAATGGTATTACGCTTATCGTCAAAGAAGACTATTCGAATCCAACCGTTGCGGTCTATCTTACCTTTCCGGGGGGACTCAGGTTCGAGGGTGAGAAGACTAACGGTCTGGGGAATTTCGTGGCTTCCCTGTTGAACAGGGGAACTGTCACCAGGGATGCGGGCGCCTTCGCCAGGGATGTTGAGGATATAGCCGCTACTATCAGTGGTTTCTCAGGCAGGAACAGTATAGGCATGTCCGCTTCGTTCCTCAGCAGATACTTCGATAGGGGGATGGATCTGCTGGCTGACGCCATATTGAATCCGGCCTTCCATGAGGGAGAGATCGAGAAGGTCAGAGGCGATATCATAGCCGCGATCGAAAGGGAAGAGAACTACCTTCCAGGCTACACCTTTAAACTTCTATATAGGGCACTTTACAAAAGTCACCCTTATGGCATGCCTTTAAAGGGAACAAAGGAGATTGTAGAGGGGATCGATAGGGAGGATATAGTGGAGCACTATGAAAGGCTTATAGCGCCCGATAGGATGGTCATGGTGGTAGCCGGGGCGGTCGAGAAGGAGGTGGCGATTGCAAAGGTAAAAGAGCTCTTTGGTGGTTTCGACAGGAAGGCGCCTGGGCTGCAGGGGCCTCCGCCCGAGGAGAGGCAGGCAGTCAAGAGGGTTACAGGGGCAAGAAAATCCTCCAATCAGGTAAATATAGGGATAGGTTTCCTCGGCACCACTATAGCGGCGGATGACAGGTATGCCCTTGCCGTGCTCACAAAGATCCTCTCCGCGCAGGGGGGAAGGCTCTTTTCGAACCTTCGTGATAAGAGGAGCCTGGCCTATTCAGTAAGCGCCTTCTCGAGGTTGGGCGTGGAACCGGGCACCTTCGCCGTATATATAGGTACGGCCCCTGACAAGATGAAAGCGGCCATAGACGGCGTGTTGGATGAATTGGCCAAGGTTGTAAACGGGAGAGTAACTGGGGAAGAACTTGAGAGGGCGAAGAGCGCCATCATAGGTGGTTACGAAATGGGGCTTCAAAGTAACAGGTCACAGGCCGCCGACATGGCCAATAACGAACTGTTCGGTCTGGGGTATGACGAGTTCAGGAGGTACCCCGGGAAGATAGAAGGTGTGACCGCCGACGATGTCCTGGAGGTTGCCGAAAGGTACATAACCCTTGATGCCTATACGATATCCATAGTGGGGCCGGATGTCGGTGTCCGGGAGAGTGAGGTGCCGGTGGAAGGGAAGGCTACTCCATAACTTCCTCCAGTTTTTCAAGAGAGTTGATGATCACTTCCTTCCTCTTGATATCGATCAACCCTTCTTCCTTGAAGCTCTTCAGCAGCCTTATGGATGTCTCCTGTGTTATGCCCAGCAGTTCTGCTATTTCAAGGCGTGAGAAGGACAGCGTAAGCCGTACCTTCCCATTGTCGCTGCTTCCGTACTCTTTGGCCAGGCTGTACAGTAGCTGGGCCAACTTGGCCCTGGCATTCATGAGGCCCATATGTCCTATCTTGTCATAGGCCTTGTTCAATTCCCTGCTCAAGGCGATGATCAACTTCTTTGCCATTAGCGGATCATTCTCTATTATCCTGAAAAATTGGCTCTTGTCGATAAAGCATAGCTCGGAGTTTTCCATGGATATCGCCGTATTGGAGTGGCGTGTCCCATCATAGAATATCTCCATCCCAAGGAGTTCTCCGGGCTCCCCTATCTTGATGATCTGCTCTTTTCCATGTCTCGATGTCCTGACCAGTTTTACTCGTCCGGACTTGATAATGTAAAACCCGTGACACCGGTCACCTTCCATGAACACGATCTCCTTCTTCTTATGGAAGGAGGTGTTTACCACATCCTTGAAGTTTTCCAACTGGTTATGCGTCAGATCCGCAAAGATGGTGTTATCCTTTATGCGGCACTGACAGAGTTGGCATAGCGA
>WGFD01000161.1 GCA_015492395.1 Deltaproteobacteria bacterium
AAGAAAAATCGCACTTTTCCTTTTTCGTCTCTGAATAATTCAGGGATGAATTATTCAGAGGTTCCCTAAGATGACCTTGGAGGTATAGAATATGCCGGAAGAGAAGATCAGGGCCGGTCTCACATTCGACGACGTTCTTATAATGCCCGCATACTCGCAGGTGCTGCCGAAGGACGCCGACATCTCTACCAGACTTACGAAAGAGATAAAGCTCAACATACCCATACTGAGTGCGGCCATGGACACCGTTACGGAGTCGCGGATGGCCATAGCGATTGCGCAGGAGGGCGGTATCGGTGTTATCCATAAGAACCTGACCATAGAAGAGCAGGCCTCCGAGGTGGTGAAGGTGAAAAAGTATGAGAGCGGGATAGTCCTGGAACCGATTACCCTGGATCCTGACCAGAGGCTGTATGATGCATTTAGGATTCGGGAGGAGAAGCAGATATCCGGCTTTCCGGTTGTGAAGGACGGGGTGCTGGTGGGTATACTTACAAACAGGGACATAAGGTTTGAGAAGGACCTTTCCAAGAAGGTCTCCGCCGTGATGACCAAGGATGTTGTGACGGTACCGGCCGGTACCACCATAAAGAAGGCGAAGGTACTGTTGCACCGCCACCGCATAGAGAAGCTTCCGGTAGTGGACAGAAAGTGGAACCTGAAGGGACTCATAACGATAAAGGACATAGAGAAGAGAGAGAAGTATCCCAACTCCTGCAAAGACGGCCTTGGAAGGTTGATGGTGGGCGGTGCCGTCGGCGTCAGCAAGGATGGGGAGGCCAGGGTGGATGCGCTCATAAGGTCCGGAGTGGACGTTATATTCGTCGATACGGCTCACGGCCACTCCAAGGGTGTTATCGATATCGTCGCCTCTATCAGAAAGAACTTTCCCAAGTGCCAACTCATCGCCGGCAATGTCGCCACCAGGGAGGGGGCCGCCGCCCTCATAAAGGCCGGCGTGGACGGGCTCAAGGTGGGGGTTGGTCCCGGTTCCATATGTACTACCAGGGTGGTGACCGGTGTGGGTGTGCCCCAGGTTACCGCCATCATAGACACGGTCGATGTCGCCAGGAAGAGGGATATCCCGGTCATTGCGGATGGTGGGATAAAGTTCTCCGGTGACGTCGTAAAGGCCATAGTGGCTGGCGCGGACTCTGTTATGATAGGCGGACTGTTTGCCGGAACGGATGAGAGCCCGGGCGAGACGGTCCTCTACCACGGCAGGACCTACAAGGTCTACCGCGGGATGGGTTCCATAGGCGCCATGCAGAAGGGGAGCAAAGACCGCTACTTTCAAGAGGAGATCACAACCGAGGCCAAGTTCGTGCCTGAAGGTATCGAGGGGCGTGTCCCGTATAAAGGACCTCTATCATCGAGTATCTACCAGTTGATAGGCGGCTTGAGGTCCGGTATGGGGTACTGCGGCTGCAGGTCTGTCACCCAGTTGCAAAAGAAGGCGAGATTCACCAGGATTACCTCATCCGGACTCCGTGAGAGCCACGTCCATGATGTCATCATCACCAAGGAGGCACCGAACTATAAGATAGAGGATATGTAGCCGGCTATGGACATTCATGGTGAGAAGATATTGATTCTGGACTTCGGCTCCCAGTATACCCAGCTTATCGCCAGGCGGGTCAGGGAACAGAAGGTCTACTGCGAGATACACCCGTACAATATCGGGCTGGACGAGATCGGGGATTTTAACCCGAAGGGTATCATCCTCTCCGGGGGACCATCGAGTGTGTACGACACCGGAGCCCCCATCCTCCCCAGGGAGTTGTTCGGGATGGGCATCCCCATCCTGGCCGTATGCTACGGGATGCAGCTGTTGTCGTATCTTCTCGGCGGCAAGGTGGAGGAGTCGTCACGCAGGGAATACGGCAGCGCGGCGCTCTTCATCGATGATGACAGCGACCTCTTCAGGGGCGTAAGGAGTGCCAGAAGTAGGCCTGAGAGGGGGCTGGTGGTGTGGATGAGCCACGGCGACAGGATCAGGAAGATGCCCAGGGGCTTTGTGTCCATAGCGCACAGCGACAACTCCCCCGTGGCGGCCATGAAGAACGAGAAGAGGAAGATATTCGCCGTACAGTTTCACCCGGAGGTGGCTCACACCGCGAAGGGCGCCGTAGTGATCAGGAACTTCCTATTTAAGATATGCGGGTGCCGGCCCCTATGGACTATGAGGTCCTTCATCAGGTCATCGGTGGAAGAGATGAGGGCGAGGATAGGTCGGAGAGGCGTGGTTTGCGGCATAAGCGGTGGTGTTGACTCTGCGGTGACGGCCGTCCTGATACATGAAGCCGTCGGTGATCAACTGACGTGCATATTCGTCGACAACGGCCTTCTGAGAACCGGAGAGGCCGCCGAGGTGGAGGAGGTCTTCAGGAACCACTACCATATCAGGTTCAAGAAGGTGGATGCCGGAGAGAGGTTCCTGCGGAGGCTGAAGGGTGTTGTCGACCCTGAGCGCAAGAGAAAGCTTATCGGCAACGAGTTCATACGGGTCTTCGAAGAGGAGGCCGGTAAGTTGAAGGACGTTGCCTTTCTGGGGCAGGGGACACTCTACCCCGACGTGATAGAGAGCGTATCCTTCAAAGGTCCTTCAGCGACCATCAAGAGCCACCATAACGTCGGCGGCCTCCTTAAGAGGATGAAACTCAAACTTGTAGAGCCTCTGAGGGAGCTGTTCAAGGATGAGGTGAGACTTCTTGGGAGGGAACTGGGTATGCCGGAAGAGATGATATCGAGGCAGCCGTTCCCCGGACCCGGCCTTGGGATCAGGATAATCAACGCCGTTACAGCCGAGCGCTGCGAGATCCTTAGGGCTGCGGACGCCATAGTCCTGGAGGAGATCAAGGACGCGGGTCTCTATGCGAAGATGTGGCAGTCCTTTGCGGTGCTGTTGCCTGTGAAGACAGTAGGAGTCATGGGTGACGAGAGGACCTATGAGAATGTTATCGCCGTAAGGGCCGTTTCCAGTGTGGACGGAATGACCGCCGATTGGGTCAGACTCCCTTACGACCTGTTGGGAAGGATGTCCTCCAGGATTATAAACGAGGTGAGAGGTGTAAACAGGGTGGTCTACGACATAAGCACGAAACCTCCGAGCACAATAGAATGGGAGTAAATAATGGTTGAAGACTTTAAAGGAAGAGAGACATGGAGGATATTCAAGATAATGAGCGAATTCGTGGAGGGTTTCGAGGAGCTCTCCGGTGTGGATACCGCCGTATCCATCTTCGGTTCGGCCAGGTTCAAACGCAAGAGCAAGTACTACAGGGACACCTACCGGATAGCCAAACTCCTGGCCGAAAACGGCTACAGTATTATCACCGGAGGCGGTCCCGGTGTGATGGAGGCGGCGAATAAGGGGGCGTATGAGGGCGGTGGCATGTCGATAGGCTTGAATATAACCCTCCCGATGGAGCAAAAGGCGAACCCCTATCAGAACAAGGCCCTTCAGTTCAAGTACTTCTTCGCCAGGAAGGTCATGTTCGTCAAGTACGCCATGGGATATATATGCATGCCCGGAGGCTTCGGAACATTGGACGAATTCTTCGAGGCCCTTACCCTCATCCAGACCCACAAGATATACCGCTTTCCGCTAATACTCTTCGGCAAGGACTACTGGCATGGACTGATGGACTGGATGAATAACGTGATGGTAAGGGAAGGTACGGTATCGAAGAGTGAGATGACTATCATAAGCCTCACCGACGATGTGGACGAGGTGTTGGCCATAATCAATGCGCACAGGGAGTGGAAGCTGGAACAGAGAGGCAAGGCGAAGATAGAGGCCGGTCCATAAGGCGGGCATAAGAAGGGGATCTGGTATGACGAAGGGTGAAGGTGAAGATACACATGGCCATGGGGAAGAGCTGAGGAGGTGCTCGGTCTTTCTCGAGGCCGAACATATCGAGCATCTGGATGAGTTGGCAAAGGAGTACAGCCGGACGCTGGGGCAGAGGTGGACGCGAAGCGCCGTTCTCCGGCTGGCGGTAGGTGACTTCCTGACGAAGATCGGCAGGATTACCTAGCGGCGTGCGGATCGTCGGCTTGTCCGGAAGACTCCGGATGAAGACGCCTTAAAGCTGAGAATGGAGAGCCTCGGTGTTGTACGCAGGAGACGGCTTCACCGGTAGACCACCGGGCTGTTGTCTCTCCGCATGTATATTTCTGCCGGCACGCAGCGGCTATAGTGGATTTCGGCGGGCGTGCCGTCTGGGAAGCCGCGCCGGCCCTGTGCCGCCCACGCTGACTATGAAACCCTCATCGGGAAGATCACACAGTAAGAAGGGTTGATTATGCACCATTCCAATTTCGTCCATTTACATCTGCACACGCAGTACAGCCTTCTGGACGGGGCCATCAGGCTGGACAATCTCCTCAAACTGGCGAGGAACTACAAGATGCCGGCGGTCGCCGTGACCGACCATGGGAACATGTTTGGTGCCGTGGAGTTTTACAAGAAGGCGATGAAGCAGGGGATAAAGCCGATCATAGGTTGTGAGATCTATGTCGCCCCCGGCAGCAGGTTCGACAGGGCCTCTCAGGCGCGTGGCGCTAAGGAGGCCTTCCACCACCTCATACTCCTGGTAAAGAACATTCAGGGGTATAAGAATCTCTGCCGGCTTGTTTCGGCAGGGTACCTGGAGGGGTTCTATTACAAGCCAAGGGTCGACAAGGAGCTGCTGAGGGAGTGCAATGAAGGTTTGATCGCGCTCAGCGCCTGCCTCCACGGGGAGGTCGCACACCGCATAGCCGGAGGTGAGTTTGATAAGGCCTTGAGCGCCGCATCCGAATACAAGGAGATCTTCCCTGACCGCAGGTTTTTCCTGGAGCTGCAGGACAACGGAATAGAGGAACAGAGAGGGGTGAATAGCGCCCTCCTGGAAATAGGCAAGAGGCTGGATATCCCGGTGGTGGCGACCAACGACTGCCACTATCTGAATAAGGAGGATGCCAGGGCTCACGATGTACTCGTATGTATCCAGACGGGGAAGACCGTGAAGTCCGATGATAGGCTTAAGTTCTCGACGGACGAGTTCTACTTCAAATCGCCGGAAGAGATGGAGAAGGCCTTTGCAGACTGCAGAGAGGCGTTGGATAGTACTATAGAGATCGCCGAAAGGTGCAACCTGGAGCTTGTACTTGACGAGCCCCAACTGCCGGAGTTCCCTGTGCCGGAGAACTCGGACGTCAACACCTTCCTTGAGAGCCTTGCCAGGGAGGGGCTGGAACGGAGGCTTGGAGACGTAAATCCGGGTGGCAATGACGAGGGTACCGGCGTGTGGCACTACTACGAAAGGCTGGAGAAGGAACTGAACGTCATAAAGAGGATGGGTTTTTCGGGTTACTTTCTCATCGTGGCGGATCTGATCTCCCATGCCAGGGAGGGGGGGATCCCGGTTGGAC
>WGFD01000162.1 GCA_015492395.1 Deltaproteobacteria bacterium
GTTCCCTATCATCTCTTCCTTAAACTCAGACTTCCTTCCGATTTTCCCTGAGAACATTTAAAACCACCTTATATACCTCATCCACGCTTATATTTTCCATGCATTTCTGGTATTTGCACTTTTTACTTAAACATAGGTCACATGTTTTCCATTTCTGTATAACCTTGTGCTTTTCCAGGTCATAGTAAGGCCCGCTCCTCTTCCAGTCACTGACGGCATATAGTGCCACAACGGGCGTTCCCACTGCAATTGCCACATGCATTATACCTGTATCGCCGGTTAAAAGGATATTTAAACGCTTTGTCAGTGCTGGTACCTGCCTAAGTGGGATCCTCCCGGCTGAGACTACTACCCTCTCACCGATCTGCCTTCCTATAAATTCGCAGTACTTCTTCTCCACCGGAGATCCGGTAATAAGTATTTTAACCGCAGGATGTGCGGCAATAAGTCTCTTTCCGAGCTCTATGAACCTCTCAGGAAACCACATTCTGCTGACTGTAGAGGCCCCTACCTGAAAACCTACCAAGCAATCAGATGGACCCAACCCTTCTTTATTCAAAAACTGTGAAACTGCATTAGCATCTTCATCATCTACAGGCAATACCATTTTCCTGTCTTTTATCTGGCAACCTGCAAGTTTTGCAACTTTCAGCCTCTGTTCTACTCCGTGACCAAGGTCCTCCCACCTATAGATAGGCAGTCTGTTTGAAAGAAGAAATCTGTATCGGCTTGTATTAGGAAGCTTTACTATAAAAGGAGCCCCAGTCAAGTAGGCAGAAGGAGTGGCCTGGGGCTCGTTGCCATGAAGAATTAAAATCAGGTCGAATTTGTATCTGCGCAATTTTATTATATTTCTCAAAAACCTCTTATACCCACCGTAGTAAGATATAATCTGGTTAACGTAACCGTTATTTTCAAATAGGTCTCGTACATCTTTGTTTATATATGCAACAATCTTTGCCTCATGATAGCTTTCCCTTACTGCCTTTATCGCAGGAGTTGATAGGAGTGTATCACCTATGGCCGTAGAGGATACTATTAAGATCCTTTTTACTTTAGTTGGATCAAAGTGCTCTAGATCGGTCTTTCGTCTGTCAAGCGCTTTAAGAAATCTAAGAAGAATATATAAGATTGAATCGACAGGATGCAGCCTCAATTTTTATACCTGTTTCTTCCCTTTTTTCAATACACAGTGGTATATGTCATCAGTTTGCTCAACCATTTTCTTGAATGTATAGTTCTCTAGAATCTTCTTTCTGCCTTCCATGGCCATTTTATACGTTTCTTCCCTATGTTGAGTCATCCAGATGACCGCATTGCTGATTGCCTCATGATCTCTCGGAGGTATAAGCAAACCTGTCACACCATCGTCGATAATTTCTGGGAGTCCGCCAACGTTAGTCGCAATTACTGGCTTACCCATCGCAAGCGCCTGGGGGATGACCTGGGATGTTGCTTCCGAGGCAATTGAAGGAAGAACAAGCATATCAAGCGCCGCTATTATTTCAGGAATATCATTCCTGAAGTTTGTCATATTCACGTTCCTGTCTATTCCCAGATCATGAACTTGCTTCTTCAAATCATCCCATTTCGGACCATCGCCAACTATTAAAAACTTTGCATCAGGATAAACCGAAACTACCTTTGGCACAGCTTCAATCAAATATTTGTGGCCTTTCCAACTCCGTAAGATGGCAACCACACCGACCACAGGCATCGACTCCATGAGACTTAGCTCATCGCGAATCCTATCTCCACTCACATTTGTATTATACCTTTCTGTATCCACTCCAGCGGCTATACTATAAATCTTTGCAGGGTCGAGGCTGTTATTATTTATTAGCGCTTCTTTAATCTGCGTTCCGCTTGTAATAATAGCATCACAAAGATATCTATAAACAAATGTTGTAAACCATCTATTCCCCACCGGTGTCGAAAGATGCCGGCTTCTGACTATAGGGACTCCAGATATCCGTCCAGCTATCCCAGCATTCCAACTGTCCTTGGAGCTATGTGTATGGATCACATCAATTTTCTCTTTTTTAATTATATGGAGGAATTCGGTAATTGCCATAGGATCTAATGGAAATCTCATACTTACAATATACACAGGAAGTCCAGAGGTTGCAGCATTTTTTGCTATGAGGCTATCCTTCTGACAGGCAATCGAAACCCGGTAGCCACTCTCAGCGAACCTAACAGCCTCCTGCAATATCCTTATCTCTTGCCCCCCCCAACCTTTAGAGGCTTCGGTATGGAGGATAGATAGTCTTTTACTCATGTCCTATGTAATAACCTCCAAGTTATCGTCTAGAAGTTGAGTTTTTGTTCAATGTTTTAATGCAACTGATTCAACATTCACCTAGATACTAATATAGGTAAATTTTCCATCCGGAAAGGAGATTGTTACGTAACGATGGAACTATCTCGAACTAATGGAGTGAGCAGAGAGAAGTCGTAGAGTCGGAACAATCCCAGACAATCAAAAGTTACCTAAAATACCCCTTTCCTAGTGGAAACTAATTTAAATGATATCTAGTTCTCATCAACTTTATCACATCTTGAGGCTTAATAGCCTCAAGACATTCACTCTTCTTGCTCCCTTCACAACCATCCCTCCCGCATGGCACACAGTCCCAGCCACTTTGAATAACGGCATGCATACCTGAGACCTGAAGCCCGTTCTTTTCTGGATATTGAGTATGGTTCAGCGTCTCACCGTTGTCCCAGGGGCCCCAGTCAAATGCCCCTGAAGGACCGAAGAGGGCCACTACAGGGGTATCGACAGCGGCCGCTATGTGCATGGGCGCAGTGTCGACACCGAAGAACATGAGAGCTCTGTCTGTAAGCGCCGCAAGCTGTTTCAACGTCAACCTTCCGGCAAGGTTTACGGGGTTGGAATGGGTATTTTTGATTATATTATGGATCTTTCCCACTTCCTTCTCGTCAGGGCCGGAGGTTATGACGACCCTTACTCCAGCCGTCTGTTCCAGGTAGTCGATGACTTCGGCCATGTAATCGTCCCTCCAACACTTAAACAACCAGCGTGAGGTCGGGTGTATATGCACAAACGACACTTTTCTGTCGATTCCGTTCTCGGCCAGAATAGCCTCGGCAGACCGCCTGTCCACTTCGGAGAAGAATATCCTTACGGAAAGATCCTCCGTATCAATGCCAAACTGTCTTACAAGATTCAGTTCCTTCAGAACGGTGTGAAGCCTCCCACCAGATACACTGCCAAGGTGGCTGTAAAAACGCGACTTTCCACGAAAGCCTTTGCCCCTTGGGTTATAGCCGATCCTGCACACCGCGCCGCTCAGGTAAGAGTATATCGCAGGCCTGTCACCACTGGTAAGGTCTATCGTCATGTCAAACCCGTGTGCCCTGAGATACTTTACAAAGGCAATCTCGCCCTTGACCCTCCGGATTACGGAACGCTTCTTCATTCCCCTGTCATACGTCATGACCTCATCGATCAAGGGGTTCCCCTTCAGAACCTCCTCCGTTCCTTTATTAACAAGCACCGCTATATAGGCGTCCGGATATGTTTCCCGTGCGGCCCTTATAGCAGGAACGGTTAGCAAGACATCACCTATATGACGGAGTTTAATGACGAGGATCCTTTTGGGATGTATTATATCTTTGCTTGGCAATATCGTATGCGCTGTTGGAATTAGATATTTTAATGTTATATATTAACAGAAGAGTATGTTATACTTCAAGAATATCACACAGGACACTTGAAACTTCCCGCAGTGAGTTGTGTGGAGTCTCAAGTCCAAGGGATATATAATTGTATTTGCACTCCCCCCGCAATTTACTGCGCGGGGAGTGCCTGTCTGTCCGGGAATGGTGGGCATACGCTCATTGTGTATCTTTAAAACCATTATTTTTGCTTATGATATACTTGGATAATGCCGCGACTTCTCATCCCAAACCGGAACCGGTCTACCGGAAGGTGGAGGATGTCTTGAGGCATGTCGGCGGGAATCCCGGCCGCGGCAGCCACCGGATGTCCCTCGATGCCGGCCGGATCCTATTCGAAACCAGAGAGTCCATAGCCGCCCTTCTTAACGCGCCTGATTCATCCAGGATCGTCTTCACTAAGAACGCTACCGAAGCTATAAATGTAGCCCTTAAAGGCCTGTTGCAGGCGGGGGACCACATAATCACCACCTCCCTCGAGCATAACGCGGTGATTAATACAGTAAGAAGGCTCGAAGGTGATGGAATAAAGGTCACGATGCTCCTGGCAGGCAAAGACGGGAAGATAGACCTTAAAAGACTGGAAAGGGCTATAACACCCGAAACAAAACTTGTCTGTATCACTCATGCATCCAACGTTCTAGGCACCGTTCTCCCCGTAGCCGACATCGGAGTCTTATGCCGGAACAAGAAGGTCCGCTTGATGGTCGATGCTGCGCAGACAGCCGGTGCCTTGCCAATAGATGTAGAAGGAATGAATATAGATATATTGGCCGCTGCCGGCCATAAGGCCCTCTTCGGGCCCCAGGGAACCGGCTTCCTCTATCTGAGAGAGGGCATAGAGCCGCCACCCCTTGTAGACGGCGGCACCGGTGGAGGAAATGAATTTGAAGAGTTGCCGGAAAGGCTTGAGAGCGGAACGGTGAACACACCCGGCATAGGTGGACTTGGAGCCGGTATAGACTTTGTCTTAAAAGAAGGGCTGGAGCACATAAGAGAATATGAAGAAGGCCTGATGACCCGTCTTATCGAGGGCCTGAAGGGATTGAATGGCGTGCACATCCTGGGCATACCGGAGGCAAGGGCCAGGGCCGCCCTCTTATCCTTTACACTAGAGGGTACGGATCCGGGTGAAGTAAGCTATATACTGGATAATGACTTCACTATAATGGTGCGCTCCGGCCTGCACTGCGCGCCGTACGCCCACAGGACGGCCGGAACATTCCCGGCCGGCACTGTCCGCGTAAGTCCGGGATATCTCAATTCGCACAAGGACATCGAAGAGTTCCTTAGTGCAATAAAGGTAATAACGGCCAAAAAGTAGCACTCTGAGGTGGATTCATAGCCAGTGGTTGCAGCGGCCGGATACGGGGCAGTACCGATCCTGTGAAGTGCACTTGCGGAACCATGATGACCTGTCCGGGTGCGGCGCCAATACAAACTAAGGAGGAATTATACTAGAGGGACTTTACGAAGTGGTCGTCAAAAGTATTGAACGATATGTTGGTCTTAGGCATTGAGTCATCCTGTGACGATATGGCCGCTGCGGTTGTGGAAAACGGCACCCATATCCTCTCCAGCGTAGTCTCTTCCCAGGATGAAATCCATAAGAGGTACGGGGGTATCGTCCCGGAACTCGCATCCAGGAAACACATAGAGTCCATCGTTCCCGTCGTAGAGACGGCAATGAAGGATGCGGCCCTAACTCTGGAGGATTTGGACGGCATCGCCGTAACCCAAGGCCCCGGACTTGTAGGCTCCCTGCTCATCGGGCTCTCATTCGCAAAGGGGGTGTCATATGCGCGGAAGATCCCCTTTACAGGCGTAAACCATATTGTAGCGCATCCATATGCGGCATTTATCGGAGATGGTTGTCACCCTGAATTCCCCTTTATAGCATTGGTAGTGTCCGGCGGCCACACCGTCCTCTTCAGGTTCGACGCCTTTCTCAAGTATCGGATGCTTGGTCAGACCAGAGATGATGCCGCCGGCGAGGCATTCGATAAGGTGGCGAAGCTCCTTGGCTTCGGTTACCCTGGAGGCGTCGTCATCGACAGGCTCTCCAGAACAGGCAACCCTTCGGCCATCGAATTCAAGAGACCTTATATCTCCAAGGACACCCTGGACTTCAGCTTCAGCGGCATCAAGACGGCGGTCTTGAACCATCTACGAAACCTTGATGGAGAGCTTTCCGATAGGGCCAAAAGCAACCTCGCAGCCAGTTTCCAGGAAGCAGTTGTGGATGTCCTGGTCGAAAAGTCGGTCTACGCCTGCAAAACCCACGGGATCCGTGACCTCGTCATTGCAGGTGGGGTGGCCTGTAATTCAAGGTTGAGGAAAAAGTTGGGA
>WGFD01000163.1 GCA_015492395.1 Deltaproteobacteria bacterium
CGTACGGTTGCTTCTTGCAGCCACATTAGAGGTGCCCTCCTTTCTTTTTTGGTCGAAAGAATGATGGCACCTCTTCTGTTTTTACACAAGTTAAATTACATTACCAGCCCCTCATTACATCCGAGCGGTGGCCTTCCATCCACTGTTAAAACAGGATATTGGTTTGACATAAAAAAATAAAGATTGACACAATATTTAAAGAATGTTAAAGATATCGTTAAACCCGTCGATTACATATGTAATATCTTGGAGATTTACCATACCTTAAATTAAGATTAACTGACAAGCCCACAAAAAAGTCTTGTTATATTCGTCCTGATGTTAAAAGCAAATCTGCATCTTGCGTCTTTCTCCATTGGTCGTAAACCAGCCAGGATAGATTTTTGAACATCAATAAACCCAGCGAGGAAAACGGTATATGAATCTAAATGAACTAAAAGAAAGGAAGATCAATGAACTTACGGAGCTTGCGAAGCAATACTCCGTAGAGGGGGCGTCGAGTCTAAGAAAACAGGACCTGATATTCGCTCTCTTGCAGGCTCAGAGCCGCCAAAACGGACATATATACGGAGAGGGAGTGCTTGAGATACTGCCTGATGGCTTTGGCTTCTTGAGGGCACCGGACTATAACTACCTCCCCGGACCTGACGACATATACGTCTCCCCTTCACAGATAAGGCGTTTCGGGCTGAGAAAGGGGGATATCGTGTCGGGGCAAATAAGGCCTCCGAAGGAAGGCGAGAGGTACTTCGCCCTTCTGAAGGTGGAGAGTGTAAACTATGAAGAACCTGAGGTGGCCAGAGAGAAGATACTGTTCGACAACCTCACACCCGTCTATCCACGAAGAAAGATCAACCTGGAAAATACGGGTAAAAAGAAGGGCAGTGGTGACCTCTCCATGAGGACCATGGATCTCTTTACGCCTATAGGTATGGGGCAGAGGGGGCTCATCGTTTCTCCACCAAGGGCCGGAAAGACGGTCCTTCTCCAGAAGATAGCGAACGCCATCACGACAAACCATCCGGACGTGGTGCTCATAGTCTTACTCATAGACGAACGTCCTGAAGAGGTAACGGATATGCAGAGGTCTGTCAATGGGGAGGTAATCAGTTCCACCTTTGACGAGCCCGCCCAGAGGCATGTCCAGGTCGCTGAGATGGTGATAGAGAAGGCCAAGAGGCTGGTGGAGCACCAGAAGGATGTGGTGATACTCCTGGACTCCATAACCAGGCTCGCTAGGGCATACAACACCGTTGTCCCCCCCAGCGGCAAGGTCTTGTCGGGTGGAGTCGACTCCAATGCCCTGCATAAGCCCAAACGATTCTTTGGGGCCGCCAGGGATGTTGAAGAGGGAGGCAGCCTGACTATAATAGCCACCGCTCTTATAGAGACGGGTAGCAGGATGGACGAAGTCATATTCGAAGAGTTCAAAGGTACGGGCAATATGGAGATAGTCCTCGACAGGAGGCTGGCTGAAAGGAGGATATTCCCTGCCATTGATCTGAATAAGTCCGGCACCAGGAAGGAGGAGCTCCTCCTATCGAAGGATGAGCTTAACAGGGTCTGGATCCTGAGAAAGGTCTTGCAGCCGCTAAGCCCGATTGAGGGCATGGAGTTCCTCCTGGAAAAGCTCAAGAACACAAAAAACAACAAGGAGTTTCTTGAATCCATGGGCAAATAGTCCCTTCCTCTGAGCATGTCCCATATTTCCCCTTGCGTTCTAACAACTTAGTTGCTACTATTTATAGATTAATCTTCACAGGAGGTGCTGAGGTTATGAAGGAAGGAATACACCCTGCATACGAACCGACGACTATCAAGTGCGTATGCGGGTTTGAGGTGGAGACGAAGGCGACCAAGAGCGATATGAAGGTCGAGCTATGCTCGAATTGCCATCCGTTTTATACGGGCCAGCAGAAGCTTGTGGATACAGCCGGGAGGGTAGAGAGGTTCAGAAGGAAGTATGGGCAGAAGACGGCCTAACCTTAAGAGAATCTATGAAGGTTACTCTCCTGAACTTTACTCCCGAGCCGGAGAAGACCGTCGCCCTGGCGGCAAAGCTGTGCTATTCCGATAGCAGCATTGGAGCACTAAAGGAGAAGGTCAGGGGGATTTCCTATGAAAAATTCCTTGGTAAGATACTAGACCTTGGACACCTCTCCGTCCTTGAACATGCAGCCTTCGTATTCGGTATCGAAGGTCTCTCCCGAGCGGCCTCGCACCAGCTGGTGCGCCACAGGCTGGCATCTTATTCACAGCAGAGTCAGAGATATGTAAGGTTTGAGAGCGAACTGGAGTTCGTCCTGCCCGAGTCTGTAAGGGAGGCGGGCCTTGGGGATGAGTTCTCAAAGAAGGTGGCCTCCGTCCATGCGTTTTACAAGGAGTTGGTAGATTCGGGCATTCCCCAGGAAGATGCCAGGTATATCCTTCCCAATGCGGCCGCGACCAGGATCATCGTAACCATGAATGCGCGGGAACTTCTGCACTTCTTCTCGCTGCGGTGCTGCGAGAGGGCGCAATGGGAGATAAGGGCGATAGCTACGGAGATGCTTGTTCTGGCCAAGGAGAAGGCCCCCGTAATATTTAAGGGAGCCGGCCCGGGTTGCGTTTCCGGCCCGTGTCCGGAGGGGGATATGACCTGCGGCAGACCGCAGGAGATAAGGCGGAAGTTCAGGAATATCTGACAGTACAGGATAATGTTCAAACAGTTGGAAGAGATAGAAAATAGGTTCGAGGAGCTTGACGGCCTCTTGAGTGATCCCAAGGTCATCGCGGACCAAGATGCGTTCCAGAGGTATGCCAAAGAGCACTCCTCTTTAAGTGAAATCGTCGAAAGGTACAGGGCACTCAAAGAGACCGAGGCCGAGATAGAAGAGAACAAGGAGATCCTCGAAGGCAAGGATGAAGAGCTTAAGGAGTTGGCCAAAGAGGAACTGTCGTTGCTCCAGGAGAAAAAGGGCTCGTTGGAGAAGACCCTGAGGCTTCTTCTGCTGCCGAAGGACCCCAATGACGAGAGGAATGTACTACTGGAGATCCGGGCTGGTGCGGGAGGAGAAGAGGCCGCACTCTTTGCCGGTGAACTCTTCAGGATGTACTCCCGGTTCGCGGAGAACAACAATTGGAAGATGGAGGTAATGAGCATAAACGAGACCGGCCTTCACGGACTGAAGGAGGTCATCGCACTGATCGAGGGAAGGGGCGCCTACAGCAGGTTGAAGTATGAAAGCGGCGTTCACAGGGTGCAGAGGGTCCCGGAGACCGAGGCGGGCGGGAGGATACATACGTCTACGGCTACGGTGGCCATCCTGCCGGAGGCGGAGGATGTGGATATAGAGATAAACGACGATGAGCTGAGGATAGATACCTTCAGGGCCGGAGGGCACGGAGGACAGAATGTAAACAAGGTCGAGACTGCCGTGAGGATAACCCACCTGCCCACGGGTCTTGTGGTGAGTTGTCAGGATGAAAAGAGCCAGCACAAGAACAGGCAGAAGGCATTAAAGATATTAAGGTCCAGACTCCTGGATATTAAGCAGCAAGAGCAGCAGAGCAAGATCGCGCAGGACAGGAGGACGCAGGTCGGGACAGGTGACAGGAGCGAGAAGATAAGGACCTACAACTTCCCCCAAAACCGCGTCACGGATCACCGCATAGGACTCACACTGCACAAGCTGGAAGCGGTCATAAACGGCGACATAGGGGATATTATAGACAACCTGGTCACCCACTACCAGGCGGAAGTGCTTAAGGGGGCCGGCGAGGCCGGCCATGAAAAGGTTCAGTAGTATATGGACAGGATAATAATCAGAGGCGGTAACCGCCTGATCGGTGAGGTCACGATAAGCGGTGCGAAGAACGCGGCCCTTCCCATGATGGCCGCCACACTCCTCACAGAGGGCTGCAGCACCTTCCGCAACATACCTGAGCTGAGGGATATCGTGACATTCAAGACCTTAATAGAGCACCTCGGCGGCAAGGTGGAACAGGAAGGCCATACCCTCCGGATAGAGTCGGGAACCGTCAAGATGCCGGAGGCGCCCTATGAGCTGGTCAAGACCATGAGGGCTTCCATACTGGTACTGGGTCCGCTGGTGGCGCGCATGAAGAGGGCCAGGGTATCGCTTCCCGGGGGGTGTGCGATAGGTGCCCGGCCCATCAATCTCCACCTTATGGGGCTGGAGCGTATGGGCGCGAAGGTAAGGATAGAACACGGTTATGTAGACATGACCGCCGGGAGGCTAAAGGGGGCGGATATATGTTTCGACACTCCGACGGTGACCGGGACGGAGAACCTCATGATGGCGGCCGCCCTTGCGGAGGGAGTGACTGTGCTGGAAAATGCCGCCAAGGAGCCGGAGGTCGTTGAACTGGCGATGGTGCTCAACAAGATGGGGGCCCGAATAGATGGTATGGGTACGGATACGATAAGGATAGACGGTGTCGAAGAGCTGAGACCTATAGTCCACACCGTCATGCCCGACAGGATAGAGGCCGGGACCTTCATGATAGCCTCGGCTATGACCAGAGGCAACCTTCTGATCAGGAACTGCCCTCTGGAGGACCTCGATGCCCTGGTCGTCAAGCTTAAGGAGGCGGGGGTGGAGGTTACTCCTGAAGGAGACGGAGTCCGTGTCGTGGGGAGTGGGCAGATCAGAAGCGTGGACATAAAGACATCGCCGTACCCTGGATTCCCGACGGATCTGCAGGCGCAGATGGCCGCTATGATGTCCATGGCGAACGGCCTGACCGTGATAACGGAGACGGTCTTTGAAAACAGATTTATGCATGTGAGTGAATTGAGGAGGATGGGGGCAAAGATCAAGATAGACGGGAGGACTGCTATAATAAAGGGTAACGGACGCCTGAGCGGGGCGCCTGTGATGGCAACGGACTTGAGGGCCAGCGCCTCTCTGGTCCTGGCCGGTCTGGCGGCGGACGGGAAGACGGAGGTGTCCAGGGTCTACCACCTCGACCGGGGATACGAGAGGATAGAAAAGAAGCTGGCGGCGGTGGGCGCGGATATCAAGAGGGTCAAGGATGCGCCCAAGGCCCGCCAGGTATGAGAGAGTGATGGTATATACTGCGGGAAAGAGGGATAAGAGCCATAACTACCTGACCATAGCGTTGCCCAAGGGGCGCGTGCTGGAGGAGACCGTGGGGCTGCTGCAAGAGATAGATATAGACTGCTCAGAGGCATTGGGAAGGAGCAGAAGACTTATCTTTGAAGACAGCTCCAAGGCGCTCAGATTTATGGTGATAAGATCACAGGATGTCCCTACCTTTGTGGAGTACGGTGCCGCCGATATCGGAGTGGCCGGCAAGGACGTCCTTCTGGAGCAGGACAGGGACCTCTATGAGCCGCTCGATCTCGGTATAGGGACCTGCAGGATGGTGGTGGCCGAACCCAGGGAACTGGAGGAAAGGGACAATCCCGTTCACTGGACACGCATACGCGTTGCAACGAAGTATCCTAACACAACTATAAACTACTTCCAGGAAAAGGGTATACAGGTGGAGATAATAAAGCTCTATGGGTCGATAGAGATCGCGCCCCTCCTGGGACTCTCCGAGAGGATAGTCGACCTGGTTGCGACGGGGGAGACGCTTCGCAAGAACGGCCTCATCGAGGTCGAGGAGATAATGGTTATAACATCCAAACTCATCTGCAACAGGGCCTCCCTTAAGACGAAGCCTGAGAGGATCAAAGAGGTTATAGAAGGACTTAGGAAGTCGGTTAAATCCGGGAGGAGGGGATCCTCTTAAAGTACCATGCGTATTCTGAAGACGACGGACAGGGGTTTCAGAAAGACCATCGATGTAGTCACCATGAGGGGTATGGCGGATATCTCCGGTGTAGAAGCGACATGCAGGATGGTGCTGGAGGAGGTGAGGAGACGCGGTGACAGGGCGTTATTGGAGTATACCGGCCGGTTCGACGCTGTACACCTCAGGAGCGCGAAGGCGCTCGTCGTGGAAGAGAGAGAGATGGAAAAGGCCGTGAAGGCCGTACCGGCGGCTGACCTAAGGGTGCTGAAGCGCGCCGCGGCGCGGATAACCAGGTTCCATAAAAGGGAGCTAACGAAGTCCTGGTCCATAAAGGAGAAGGACGGAACCGTCCTGGGGCAGAGGGTCCTGCCTCTTCAGAGGGTTGGGATCTATGTGCCGGGCGGGAAGGCATCATACCCGTCGTCGGTTCTTATGAATGCGATCCCCCCCAAGGTAGCCGGCGTCGGGGAGGTGTACATGGCGACACCGCCGGCGAAGGGTGGTATAAACCCTCACATCCTGGCGGCCGCGCGTATCGCCGGTGTGACCAGGATATTCCGTGTGGGAGGGGCCCAGGCGGTGGCCGGCCTGGCCTACGGGACTAAGACGATACCGGCGGTGGACAAGATAGTGGGCCCGGGCAATATCTTTGTGGCCACGGCAAAGAGGCTCGTGTTCGGCATTGTAGATATAGATATGATCGCTGGACCGAGCGAGGTGCTGATACTCAACGATGGCAGCGGATCGCCCGACTGGATAGCCGCGGACCTCCTCGCTCAGGCGGAGCATGACGAACTGGCGTCCGGCATCCTGATTACCACCTCCCGGACGATGGCGGAGGCGGTGAGCAAAGAGGTGGAGGTCCAGTTGGCCGGGCTGAAGAGAGAGGCCGTAGCCAGAAAGTCCATAGAGCGTTACGGGATCATAATCATAGCCGGCGGTCTCGATGAGGCGGCTGAACTGGCAAACACGATAGCCCCGGAGCATCTGGAGATAGTTACAAGAAGGCCAGCAACCATTGTCGGGAAGATCAGAAATGCAGGCGCCATCTTCGTGGGGGAGTACACGCCGGAGGCCCTGGGTGACTACATGGCCGGGCCTAACCACACCCTGCCCACCGGTGGGACTGCGAGATTCTCCTCCCCGCTCGGTGTCAACGACTTTCTGAAGAGGTCCAGTCTCATCTCCTTCTCCAGAAGGGGCCTGGAGAAGCTCGGCCGGGACGTCAAACGGTTCGCGGAGATGGAGGGGCTTGAGGCGCACGGCAGGAGTGTTTCCCTAAGGAAGGTCTGATCTGTTCAGAGGCTCCCCAGGACCGGCACAAGACCATTCCGGATTGACAGCCTGCCCGTAAAACCGCTATTATACTTCCCGCGCCTGTGCGATAAAGTCGCAAAAAGTTTGCAGGCAGGGGACGGCACACCAAAAGGCTCCGGATGCGGGGCGCGTGAACCGCGTCACAAGGGATGGACCTTCATGCCTGTGCGTCGCACGCAGACAGGTTACGTGGCTGTACTATGTGGTCTCTGCCTAACCCGTCCGGAAGGAGGACCGATGCCCAGAAAGGCCCTTATCAAGAGGAAAACGAAGGAGACGGATATCGTCCTTGATCTGAACATCGACGGCAAGGGAGAGTCCAGCGTCGAAACATCCATACCCTTCTTCGACCACATGCTCTCGCTACTTTCTAGGCATGGTCTCTTTGATCTGAAGCTCAGGGCGAAAGGGGATATCGAAGTCGATTACCACCACACTGTAGAGGATGTAGGTATATGCCTTGGAGATGCCTTGAAGAAGGCCCTCGGTGATAAGCAGGGTATCAGGAGGTACGGCTCCGTTGCGGTGCCGATGGACGAGGCGCTGGCGTCGGTGAGCCTCGACATATGTGACAGGCCCTACCTGGTCTACAGGGTCAGCCTGCCCAAGAGGGCAAAGATAACAGACTTCGACCCGGACCTGATAGAGGACTTCCTCCAGGCCTTTGTCAACCGGAGCGGCACCACACTACATATCAATGTGCCTTACGGAAGAAACATACACCACATAATAGAGGCTGTATTCAAGGCCCTCGGCCGCGCCATCGGTGACGCGGGAAGGCTCGATCCCAGGATCAAGGGGGTCCTTTCAACCAAGGGAAAGCTGTGAAGGTTCTATCCGGCCTGCCTGTCGGCAGACGGGGGATTCCCCCCTGCCGCGGAGATCTTCAACCACCCGATCCACACATACGCATATAGACTATGATCGCCATCATCGACTATGATATGGGTAACCTGAGGAGTGTCCAGAAGGGCTTTGAGCGGGTTGGACACGAGGCGCTCATCACCCGGTCTCCAAGGGAGATTCTCGATGCGGACCATGTCGTTTTACCCGGCGTCGGCGCGTTCAAGGACTGCATGACCAACCTGAAAGAATACGGACTAATAGAGCCAATCCTGCGGGCCATAGCCTCCGGCAAGCCGTTCCTGGGCATATGCCTCGGTTTGCAGCTTCTGTTTACGGAGAGTGAGGAGTTCGGAAGGCACAACGGGCTCGATGTGATCAAAGGCAGGGTCGTACGCTTCCCGGAGGGGCTACAGGGTCCTTCGGCTTCAGGGTCGGGGCTGGAGAGGCTCAAGATCCCCCACATGGGCTGGAACAGTATAAGTATAAAAAAGAGGCCGCCAGTGCTCGATGGCATAGATGATGGTTCATACTTCTACTTCGTCCACTCCTACTACGTTATGCCCGAGGACGACGAGGTAATAGCCACCACAACGGACTACGGCATAGAGTTTACAAGCAGCATCCGGCGGGACAACATCTTTGCCTGCCAGTTCCATCCCGAGAAGAGCCAGACCGTGGGGCTGAAACTCCTAAAGAACTTTGGATCCCTGCAATGAGTCAGGAGTGGAGGGTCACATCTTAACGGCCTGTTGCCCAAAGCGTTTTCCTGATAGACATACCATCTCACTGCATCAGACCTTCAGGATTGCAAACCTATGATCGACTGATAAATTGCATCTTTCAACAATCCTTCTTATAGCGGCATGTAGTCTGAATGATGCTTTCTCCACTCTTTTCCTGATTGCCAGCACCGCACACTTCTTCGGCTTTTCCCCATTTCCTATCAATATCTCGATATTTTGTATGGCTGACGTCAAATACTCCTGTATCTGCAACCGCCACAACCTTCGCCACCTGGCACGCTTATAACCGTAGCGGGTTGCTCTGGCAAAACTTCGCTCCATAAGGTGCTGACGGGTCTTTATATCCCGCCTGGCGGCCGCCGATTTACTTGAAAGCCGCATTCGCTCCAGTTCCTCCTGGCGGAAATGACGTTTTATCGTCCGCCCCGTTTTGCTCCTTGTGCATCGGGGCTTTAATGAACAGGCGTTGCAATGCTTCCTTGAAATAAGGTAATCCATACTGGCCCGCTTCTTCTTGAGCTTCAGCGGTCGAAGCCGCTTCCCTGCCGGGCAAATATAGCAGTCATTCTCCTTATCGTATTGAAACATCTCTGAGGAAAAGATACCTCTTTTGCCACCCTTACCATCCTGATGTGTCTTCAGGTCTGTCATATGTGCCTTGATTCCTCTGTCATAACAGGACAGATAATTCTCTATCGTTCCATACTTGCTGTCTGAGACAACTATATCCGGGACTTCTTCCCTCGCTTCACTATGGCCGCATCAGGATCGGTTGTCGAAAGATAGCGGCTGTTCACACTTCCTCTCTTGCCAGGATTATCGTCATTCTCACCGTCTAACTGCTTATGTTTCTCTGACGCTTCCAAACGCCGCTCCAACTCAAGGTAACTCTTGTTAAGATAACGCTTCAAAGAATGCCTGTCCACAACGGAATTGTTGGATGCATCCGCGTCAACCAGGCTCGAATCAACAAACAGCTTGCTCCCGTCAACAAGTCCGGCATCGCAGCATTGAAGCA
>WGFD01000164.1 GCA_015492395.1 Deltaproteobacteria bacterium
CCCCAAATCAAACGCTTGAACCTCCTTCATCGCTCTGGTAACATTACGTACGGTTGCTTCTTGCAGCCACATTAGAGGTGCCCTCCTTTCTTTTTTGGTCGAAAGAATGATGGCACCTCTTCTGTTTTTACACAAGTTAAATTACATTACCCTTAGACCAAAAAAACAGATATAGTCCTGCCTGCGAGTCTTTTTTGTATTTGGTAGTTCAAAGAAGACCGTGGCGGGGGTTTTAATTCCTTGTCTTCTTGCGACATTGCCCGGGTCAGGGAATTAGATAAATCGTGATGGCGAATAAAATGAAAAATTGATAAAGTTGTACTATCATGTCGTCGAATCAGTGGTAACAAGGAATGTAAACGGCCCTTGATAAAGATTCCTCGAGCTATATATAATATACGGTCAGGGGTATACACAAGGGATATCTAACGGGTGTCAGTCAGGTTGTGCAACAGAGTTCATTTATAAGACATATTGCCTCTATAACCTTGGCTGCAGTCCTTCTTACTAAGGTTGTTTCGGGTTGTTCGCGGCCTTCCGGAGAGGTGTACACTGGTGATTTGCGTGAAATCAAGGCCAGAGGGGAGATCAGGGTAATTGTGCGGCCTGAACCTCTGCCCTTCCTTCCGAGGAGCGCGTATTCCGTCTCAATCGACAGGACCATTTCAGAGGGTCTCTCAAATGAACTGGGCCTGGAGCTGGTGCCAGTAGTGGCGGAAGACTATTCCCAGATGGTTGGCAAGCTTCTCAACGGAGAAGGTGATGTCATCGCAGCCGGTGTGACACTGACGAAGTCCAGGAGGTCGAAGGTGGCCTTTTCCACTCCCTATCTATATGTGGATGAGCTTCTCGTCGTGCGGACGGGTGAGGATATGCCGGAGGCCGAAGAGGATCTTGCCGGGAAGATGGTATGTGCCGGAGGGTCAAGTTCATACATGGAGACCCTTGTAGAGTTGAAGCAGAGGGTCCCGTCTGTAGAGATTCAGGAGATGTCTGGTATCCTCGATACCGAGGAGGTAGTGGCGGGGATAGCGAGGGGAGACTGCTTCGCCACTGTAGTGGACTCCAGCTATTGGGAGGCTATCTCAGGAAGCTACGAAAACCTGAGTGCGCCGTTTGCGGTTTCCATTGCCAGACCGATAGCCCTGGCCGTCAGGCCGGAGTCGAAGCTACTCCTGCAGAAAATTAACGAATTCCTGGTATCACGCGCGTTGGCAGGCCGCAGGCAGGAACGCTATGTTGATGATCTGGATGGCCTTAAGAAACAAAAGGTTATACGCATGATAACAAGGAACAATTCAATGACATACTTTATATACCGTGGTGCTCAGTTGGGTTTCGAGTATGAGTTCATGAAACGCTTTGCGGAGCAGAACGGGATGAGGTTGGAGATAGTTGTGCCTCCCAGCCATGAGGACCTTATCCCGTGGCTTAACGGTGGAAGAGGGGACGTCATAGCCGCGGCCATGACCGTTACGCCCCACAGGAAGAGGTACGTGGCATTTACAAGCCCCTATAACTATGTTGAAGAGGTGGTTGTGGTCGGAGGGGACAATGAGGATATCAAAGGGCCGCAGGACCTGGCGGGAAGGACCGTTCATGTAAGGAAGAGCAGCTCCTTCTACCGGACCCTTCTGGACCTCAAAAAGTCGGTAAGGGATCTGACAATCGTAACAGTTCCGGAGGATATGGAGACGGAGGAGCTCCTGGCGGGTGTTGAGGCAGGTAAATGGGAAGTCACGGTGAGCGACTCCAACCTACTCGATGTGGAAAGGAGTTACGGACGGAACCTTCGGGCCGCCTTTACGTTAAGGGAGACAGGGATAGGGTGGGCCGTGCGCAAGGATAACACGAGGCTGTTGAATGCGCTTAATGAGTATATAGAGAAGGAGTACCGCGGCCTGTTCTATAATACGATCAAGGAGAGATATTTTAAGGAGGTCAAGGTTATCACCAGGTCACGTGAAGAGTTCCGTTACGATATAAGCGGGAGGATATCCCCTTACGATGATCTGGTGAAGAAGTATACCAATCTTTACGGCCTGGACTGGCGGTTGATTACGGCCCAGATGTACCATGAATCCAGGTTTAAACCCGATAGGGTAAGCTGGGCCGGCGCCATAGGACTGATGCAGCTTATGCCCAAAACTGCAGAGGAATTGGGGGTCCGGGATCCCAGAAGACCTCAAGAGTCGATCAAAGGTGGGGTTAGGTACATGAGGTCGCTGCTTCAAAGGTTCGATGGCGATATTTCGTTAAAGGACAGGATACACTTCGCCCTTGCTGCCTATAACGTTGGCTATGGCCACGTGGCTGACGCCAGGATGCTGGCGTCGAGGATGGGGTGGTCGCCGGATGAGTGGTTCGGCAATGTCGAAATGGCGATGGCCCTCTTGGAGAAACCAAGGTATTATAAAGGTGCGCGCTATGGTTACTGTAGAGGATCCGAGGTGGTCAGGTATGTAAGGCAGATCCAGGACCGCTATGAGGCGTATGTAAAGCATGTCGCGGCTTGATATGTTCCATGAATACCATTCCTCTCTTGAATATGTCGGAGCGAGTACATTGCAAATTCGGAAATTGGAAGTTTTTCGTAGGAAGTAACCTGGCCACGGAGTCACTATGATTGATAGTGAGACATTCAAGTCCCTTGAGTTTGATAAGATCCTGTCGGTGGTTTCATCCTATGCGAACAGCTCCGTCTCCCGTGATGCGGTGCTGAAGGTCCGGCCGCTGAGGGAGAGGGCGGCCATAGAGAGGAGATTAAGGCAGATAGGAGAGATAAGGGCTCTTTCCAGGAGGGGTACCCCTCTCGGCATCTCTGATTTCCAGGATATCTCCGGGAC
>WGFD01000165.1 GCA_015492395.1 Deltaproteobacteria bacterium
GGTGGGGGAGTCTATGGTTTGTGATAATGTAAATGAACATGCATAGCGAGCGCCTGTCTGCGTGCGACGCATTTGTCAGCCGGGATTGACAGGCAGGCAGACACTCCCCGCAGCTTGCTGCAGGGAGCTTCAATGAGGAAAGAAGATACCTGAAGCGCTTATCTTCCTTTTTACAATGGAGTTGTGTTGTATCCTAATATCTGGCTTCTTTGCTATTTGTCAAGTTCGAGCCTATGTTTTTTTGAAGTTATGACTGGAATAATCTAAGTCACTGTGTTATATAAGTTATATGATGCTTTTATTGATCCGCAACTAGTGCCCATCCGTAGAATTCATCCGGGCACTGATTAAGTTTTCAAGAATGTACGGCAAGCGAGTATGTAACATATTCACTATATTCGAAGATTCCCTACGGCTTAATGCAGGAATCTTCGTCGGAGAAGAGAAGATATGTTGGGTTCGATATTAAAGAAGGTCTTCGGCAGTAAGAATGAGCGTGAGCTGAAGCGTCTGAGTCCGTTAGTGGACGAGATAAATGCGCTGGAGTCGAGGACGAGCTCCCTATCCGATGAGGAGCTCAAGCGATTAACGCAACAGTTCAAGGACAGGATCGCCGACGGGGAGGTCCTCGACAATATATTGCCTGAGGCGTTTGCAGCGGTCAGGGAGGTGTCGAAGAGGAGTCTTGGCATGAGGCACTTCGATGTACAGCTGCTTGGCGGTATTGTCCTGCATGAAGGCAAGATAGCCGAGATGAAGACAGGTGAAGGGAAGACACTGGTGGCGACCCTGCCCCTCTATCTGAATGCCCTTACCGGCAAGGGTGCGCATCTGATTACCGTCAACGACTATCTGGCAAAGAGGGATTCGAGGTGGATGGGGGTCATCTATCACAATCTCGGGCTCACCGTGGGTGTCATTCAGCATGACTCCTCCTTTATTTACGATCCGGCATTCCAGGGGGCCGACGATGCCCACTTCCACCTGAGGCCATGTTCACGAAAGGAGGCCTATGAGGCGGATATCACCTATGGTACCAACAATGAATTCGGCTTCGATTACCTGAGGGACAACATGAAGTACTCCCTCTCGGATTATGTCCAGAGAGATCTCCACTATGCGATCGTGGACGAGGTCGACTCTATTCTTATAGACGAGGCAAGGACGCCTCTCATAATCTCCGGTCCTGCTGAGGAGAGCACGGAGAAGTACTATACCATAAACAGGATAATTCCCGGTCTCAAGATCGAAGAGCACTTCACGGTGGACGAGAAGGCCCGCCAGGTACTGCTTACGGATGATGGTGTCGCTAAGGTGGAGGAACTGTTGAATATAGAAAATCTATATGATCCCAAGCATATTGAGACGCTGCACCACGTGAACCAGGCACTTAAGGCCCACGTCCTGTTCAAGAGGGACGTCGATTATGTAGTTAAGGACGGGGAGGTCATTATTGTAGACGAGTTTACCGGAAGACTCATGTCAGGGAGGCGGTGGAGTGACGGGCTTCACCAGGCGGTAGAGGCCAAGGAGGGTGTGAAGATAGAGAATGAAAACCAGACCCTGGCTACAATTACCTTCCAGAACTACTTCAGGATGTATGGTAAGCTTGCCGGCATGACCGGGACAGCCGATACAGAGGCCGCCGAGTTTCAGTCCATCTACGGCCTCGATGTGGCGGTGATCCCTACAAACATGCCGATGGTAAGGACCGACTATCCTGATCTTATCTACAAGACGGAGAAGGAGAAGTTGGATGCCGTCGTAGAGGAGATTGTGGATTGTCACGGAAAGGGGAGCCCCGTGCTTGTAGGTACTGTATCTATCGAGAACTCTGAGAAGATTGCCGCAACCCTCTCGAGGAAGGGTGTTCCGCACCATGTGCTTAACGCCAAACACCATGAGCGGGAGGCGGAGATAGTGGCCCAGGCTGGAAGGGTTGGCGCTGTCACTATTGCCACGAATATGGCCGGAAGGGGGACTGATATAGTCCTCGGCGGTAATCCGGAGTTTATGGCGGCGGCTAAGGCTGGAAAGGACGATTCTACCGAGAATTATAAGGTGGCGCTCGAAGCGGCAATAAAGATCTGTGAAGAGGAAAAGAAAAAGGTGATAGAGTTGGGCGGGCTGCATATAATCGGCACGGAAAGGCATGAGTCACGACGGATTGACAACCAGCTCAGAGGACGTTCCGGAAGGCAGGGTGACCCCGGGTCTTCCAGATTCTACCTTTCTCTGGAGGATGATCTCCTGCGGATATTCGGAGGTGAGCGGATATCTTCGGTAATGGATAAGCTGGGTATGGAAGAGGGTGTGCCTATAGAGCACAGCTTTATCACTAAGGCCATAGAGAACGCCCAGAGGAAGGTGGAAGCTCACAACTTCGATATAAGGAAACACGTTCTAGAATATGATGACGTCATGAATCAGCAGAGGGAGGTTGTCTACGGCTATAGGAGACAGATACTGGCGCTTGAGGGGTTGAGGGAACTAGTGCACGAATCGGTAGAGGAGGTGGCTGAGGTATTGGTTTCCACTCATATAGAAGAGAAGTCCCACCCCGAGGATTGGGACGCAAAGACTGTAAGTGAAAGTATCTTCAATCAATTCGGTGTTTCTATAAGCGAAGAGGAGATAAAAGAACTGGGAACGAAGTCTTCTGTTGTCGAGGAGATAAAGGAAAGGATCCTCAGGTCCTATGGTAGTAAGGTAAATGAAGTGGGGGAGGAGATATTCTCCCAGCTCGAGCGGATAATAATGCTCCAGACATTGGATGCCCTTTGGAAGGATCACCTGCTTATCATGGATCACCTCAAGGAGGGTATAGGCCTGAGAGGGTATGCCCAGAAAAATCCGTTGCACGAGTATAAGAAGGAGGGTTTTGAACTCTTCTCGGATATGATATTCAGGATGAAGTCCGAGTCCATACTGAGACTCATGAGGGTACAGGTTACGAGGGAGGAAGATGTTGCTCGACTCGAACCGGCCGAGAAGAAGCAACCCCTTGTATTCAGCAAGGGGGAGGCCGCACGAGAGAAGGATATTTCCAAGACGGTAAAACGGCCGAGCCAGAAACTGGGCAGGAATGCGCCGTGTCCATGCGGCAGCGGCAGGAAGTATAAGAAGTGCTGTGGGAAGTAGATCTATGGAGGAGGGAGTACGATATCCGTTGGGCTTTAAGTCGAGCGGTGTGGCGTGTGGCATCAAGAAGGGGGGCAAAAAGGATCTGGCCCTTATCTATTCGGAAGCACCGGCAGTAGTTGCCGGTGTTTTTACAAGGAACAAGGTTAAGGCCCCTCCAGTGGTCCTTGATATGGAGAGGGTCAAGGGCGGGTGCTGCAGGGCCATAGTTATTAACAGCGGCAATGCGAATGCCTGTACCGGCGGCAGGGGGATGAGGGATGCCGATACGATGTCTGCAGTAGCGGCGAGGTCCTTGGGTATTGACAAGGAGTCTGTTCTGGTCTCTTCAACCGGGGTAATAGGTGCCTTCTTGCCCATGGGCAGGATAAAGTCGTATATTCCGGCAGCCGTTGACACCCTGTCTCCCTGTGGATGGGGCGGTGCGGCGGAGGCCATTATGACCACCGATACCCGTTCCAAGCTTGCGGTTGAGGAGGGAAGGATTGGGGGGAAGACCGTGAGGATCCTGGGTATAGCGAAAGGGGCCGGGATGATAGCTCCCGATATGGCTACCATGCTTGCCTTTATCGTTACCGATATGGCTATCGGGAAGTTTGCCCTGCGCTCGGCCTTAAAGAGTGCCGTAGACGTCTCCTTCAACAGGATAACCGTGGACGGGGATTCCTCTACCAATGACACTGTGCTTCTGTTGGCTAACGGGTTGGCAGGAAACGGAAAGCCCGGCGTGAAGGACGGTAGTTTTAGGGTGTTCAAGGGGATGCTGGAAAGGCTCTGCACGAGGCTGGCGCATATGATCGTGAGGGATGGGGAAGGCGCCACAAAGTTCGTTGAGATAGAGGTTGGAGGGGCAAGGACCGAATCGGATGCGCAGAGGACTGCAAGAGTAATAGCGAATTCACTTCTGGTGAAGACCGCCTTCTTTGGAGAAGATGCGAACTGGGGAAGGATTGTGGCGGCAGTGGGCCGCTCAGGCGCCGACATAGAGCCGGATAAAATAGGTATATAC
>WGFD01000166.1 GCA_015492395.1 Deltaproteobacteria bacterium
AGAGACAGGGATAGACTCTTGCTGGACCTTGCCACCGCGCATGCCGAACTGGACTTTGCCGTCGCAACTCTTAAGGAGGCGGAGAGAGACCTCCGGTTAAGCAGGATACGCAGTCCAATCGATGGGATCCTTATTCAACGCTATCTTAAAGACGGAGAGATGGTCCGTGAGGGTACAGCCCTTGCAGTAACAGCGGACATATCAGAAATCATCTTCGCAGCCGGGCTGTCCGACAGGGAACTGCAACATGTCGCCAGAGGCGATAAAGTAGATGTGGTGATTGACGCATTCCCGGAGAAGGTCTTTGATGGAGTGGTCACCCGTATATCAGGAAGTTCCGATAGTGAGAGGGGAACGTTCCCTATCGAAGTTACGGTCCAGAATCGGGATTTAAGAATATTGCCCGGTATGGTGGGAAGGGTGAAATTGCCCGGAAAGGTATACTCGGACAAGTTCATAGTCCCATTGACATCGATTCAATACCAAGAGGGCGGTGCCATCGTTTACGTAGTAGAGAATGGCAAGGCGGTAAAGAGGCCGGTGACCCTCGGAAAGGTACTGGGTGGCAGAGTCATAGTCGACGGTAATCTCAGACCGGGGGATCTTATGGTAGTCGTAGGGCAGGGCAGCTTGGCCCCCGGCATCCAGGTAAAGATAGCCAAACGATATACGCAATGACCTTCCAAAGGCACCAGGGATGCCACAGATCCCCGCTGTGAAGACCATGGGGGATCTTCAAATAAAGGCACATACGCGGCCATAGTCGCTCGCCAGCCACCTAGCAAGATAGGCGATGAGGCGAACTGTGTGCTTACAAATCGACAAAAAGAAGAGCGCCTTGAATATTGCTGAGTTCTCCGTCAACAACCGTGTCCTGGTAAACATCCTGATGCTGCTCATGATTGTGGGGGGTATAATCGGCTATCTGTTGATGACCCGCGAGGTCTTTCCTGTGGTCTCGCTTGACCGCGTGGCCATATCCACATCCTTCCCCGGAGTATCTCCTGAAGAGATTGAAAAGAATATCACCATACCTATAGAAAATGCCATTAAGGGAGTAGCAGGTATAGAACATATAGACTCCATTTCTCTCGAAGGGGTCTCAATGATCGAGGCCGAGTTGGAGCAGGGACGCGACATAAAGATGGTGGCGCAAGATATCCGCTCAAAGATAGAGAGAATTACAGACCTGCCGGAAGAGGCAGAAGAGCCTCTGGTAGTCGAGATAGAGAGTGAAATCCCTGTCATCATGGTCAATATCAGCGGCTCCGTCCCGGAAGAGACGATACGGAGGGTCGCGGATGACCTTGAAGACAGGATTGGACTGATCGAAGGGGTGGCATCCGTTGCAATGAGTGGCTACAGGGAGAGAGAAGTCCTTGTAGAGCTGGATCCAGATAGGATGTATGCATTTGGAATCGGTATAAATGAAGTCGTCATGGCCATACATAAGAGGAATGTGGACCTTTCCGGCGGCATACTGAAGGGGGCCAAGGAAGAGCTCCTTCTGAGAACCGCCGGTCAATTCGGCACTGTAGAGGATGTAAGAAACACAGTAATAAGAGGCGAGCCGGAAGGACGGCATATATACCTTAAAGACATAGGGAGGGCGCTTTTCACCTATGAAGAAGAACGAAACCTTAGCAGGGTGAATGGAGAGAGGGCAATCACTCTGACCGTCACGAAGAAGCTCAAAGGTGATTCCATAGACATCGTCGAGGCTGTAACGGAGATGGTTTCGGATCTACGTAACGCCATACCAAATGGAACACACATCACCCTGACACAGAACAGCGCCATGTGGATAAAGTCGAGATTGCAGACCTTATATATAAACGGGGCCATAGGTTTTTTTCTCGTCTGCATCACACTCTTCTTAGTCCTCAATTGGAGGATGGCCCTATGGACCGCCATCGGCATACCTACGTCCTTTCTTGGCGCCTTCATTATGATGAACTTCCTGGGACACTCGGTCAACATGTTGTCGCTCTTCGCTATGATCGTGGTGCTCGGCCTTGTGGTGGACGACGCCATCGTCGTCACAGAGAATGTCTACCGCCACATGCAGGCTGGATACTCACCGAAAGAGGCCGCGGTCATGGGGACAAAACAGGTACTCCTGCCTGTTATAGCAACCGTATCAACTACAATAGCGGCCTTCATCCCGATGTTAATGATGACCGGTATCATGGGGAAGTTCATAAGGGTTATTCCCCTCGTGGTCAGTCTCGTGCTATTGACGTCACTCGTAGAGGCGCTCTTCATCCTCCCCTCCCATCTGGCCGACTTCTCCAAGAACCACCGTCACCTCCCCCATCATCGTGAGGGAGATAATCGATGGTTCATGCAATTAAGAAATGGCTACCAGGCCATCTTGTTATTCTGCCTAAGAAGGAGATACGGCGTAGTCCTGGCAATCATTGCCACAGTGGCGGCGCTGGTTGCCATCGCCTATTACCAGCAGAAGTTCGTACTCTTCAGTGTGAAGGACATCCCTGGCTTCGTTGTAATGGTAGAGGCGCCCGCCGGAACGAAGCTGGAGGAAACATCACGAATCATAAGCGATATAGAGCAGAAAGCCGCCACACTCCCCTCGACGGATGTCAACGCGGTGGTTGCGATGGTCGGGGGACAGCTCGACTTCCAGACCGGACGGCCGAAGAGCGGAAGCAATCTTGGACAGGTCTTCGTCGAACTGGCCGATTTCGATGCACCCGAGCGGAGAAACGGCTACGAGGTCCTCCGGGAGATGCGTGAGAAGATAAGAGGCGTAACGGGCCTTGAATCACTGAAGATAGATGAAATCCAGGGGGGACCGCCTCTCGGCGCCGCCCTGGAGCTCAAGATCCGCGGCAATGACCTGAACAAGCTCCAGGCCCTGGCCAGAGAGACAGTGGACTTCCTGCAGACCATACCGGGGGTCAAAGACATAAGGGATGACTACTCCCCCGGGAAGAAGGAGTTGCAGTTAACCGTCGACCCAGCAAAAGCGGCAATCTACGGCCTGGATGTCGCAACCGTGGCACGGGCGATAAGGGCCTCGTTCCACGGTGAAACGGCCTCCCGGACCCGCCGGGACGGGGATACCATAGATGTAGTAGTCAGGTTGGCGGAACCATACCGGAACGACTACCGCTATCTGGAGCAGCTTAATGTAAGAAACGGCGGCGGTGTGCTTGTGCCCATAAAAAGCGTCGTCGACACTAGGCTATTCGAAGGAGCGAACGCGATCAACCGTAAGGACCACCGCAGGGCCATCACCATTTCAGCCGATGTGGATACCAACACAGTAACCTCAAGAACCGCGGCACGGCTTGTAAAGGAACACTTTTCAGACCTCACTACCAGGCATCCCGGTTATGACCTGATCTTCGGCGGAGAGACTGAGGAGCAGAGAAAGTCGGTGGCATCGCTCTTCAGGGCGTATATTATCGCGCTACTCGTCATATATGCGATCCTAGGAGGGGTATTCAAATCGTTCATACAGCCCTTTGTGGTGATGTTCACCCTTCCATTCGGGATCATAGGGGTCATTATAGGCCACTACGTCATGGGACAGGAGATAAGCCTCCTCTCCCTCATAGGCCTTGTCGCGCTCTCGGGTGTAGTAGTAAACGACTCTCTCCTGCTGGTGGACTTCATCAACCGGTCACGCGACCGTGGCGCGGGCCGCTGGCGCTCCATAGTGATGTCTGCACGGATAAGAATGCGTCCTATCATGCTTACAACCCTGACCACCATCCTGGGACTGATAACACTCTCATTCCAGACTAAAGGCCAGGCAGGTTATCTGGCCCCCATGGCCATATCCTTGGTATGGGGTCTTGCCTTCGCCACAGGACTCACCCTCCTTGTCATCCCGTCACTATTCGCAATTGCAGACGATCTGGTAGTACTTGGGAAGAGACCTCCGAGGTGCTAGCAACTTGCGGAAAGACAGCCGCCATCATCAAGTTGAGGCGACCTGCGGCGGCAAGCTGCTGGAAACGCCTGCCCACACGGACAGGCGTATGCTGGATATGTTGAAGCTCCCTGCAGCAAGCTGCGGGGAATGCCTGCCCGCCTGCCTGTCAATCTTGGCAGACAGGTCAATCCTGGCGGACAGGCGCTCGCTATGCATGCTCAAGACAGCCAATCAACAAGTCACAGGTAGGAGGGACTGGTCTTGACCCAGTTATCGATATACTCCATAGTATCTTCCGCAAGGTCCAGGAACTTCAGGCCCATTCCAGGGGTATAGGGGCTGGTCTTGTCATAAACACGCGACCATACCACAACACAGCGGCAGCGTATCATCCTCTCCTCCCTGTGGAGATTGAACTCAACGGTGAACTCCTCCCCGACATCCTTGGGATTCACAGAAGAGACGAACAGTCCGCTCCTGCTGATATTCTTTGCATACCCAAAGAAGGTCTTTGCTCCGCTATCACCCTTCAGATTGAGGATCAACAGATGGGTTCTGAGATGTTTTCTGCGGTCGCCTGCAATAAACGGTCTCGATTCGGAATCTTCGTCTTCCTTTCGTCCGGGATACTTCATCTGCAACCTCGCACCGCCTCTCTTGGC
>WGFD01000167.1 GCA_015492395.1 Deltaproteobacteria bacterium
CCGCCCGACAAGCGGTGCGGGTAGGCGTGGAATATCCCTGCCGGATCCGGGAGCCCAACCTTTTCCAGCATCTCGACGGCAATCTCCTTTGCCTCCCCCTTTGTTTTCTCCTGGTGAAGCCTTATGGGCTCCATGATCTGGCTGCCTATGGTGAAGACGGGGTTGAGTGATGTCATGGGTTCCTGGAATATCATCGATATCTTATTGCCCCTGAGCCTCCTCTTGGCCTGTTCGGGCAGTTCCGTAATCTCCTCGCCCCTGAGCTTGATCTCTCCACCGGCCATGAAACCGGCAGGACCGGGGACTAGCTGGATAAGAGAGAGGGCTGTTACTGATTTGCCGCAGCCCGACTCTCCAACGATGGCAAAGGTCTCGCCCTGGTTTATCCCGAAGGATATGCCATCTACGGCCCTGGCAATTCCCCGTGGTGTGCGGAAGTATGTCTTTAGTCCTGTAACTTCTATTACCGGTGTGGTCAAGATATTCTCCTGGTTTGCAATGGTGCTTCGTTCCTATCTCATCCTGAGCCTCGGGTCCAGGGCGTCACGTATTGCATCGCCGAAGATGTTGGCCGGGAGGACGAGCCCGAACATAAAGATAAAGGCGCCAAGAAGGTTCCACCATACAACGGGTTCCCTGCTGAGCTCGAGGCGCGCGGAGTTGATCATGTTTCCCCAACTCCCCATCTCCGGACCTACGCCGATACCTATATAGCTCAGTACGGCCTCTGCCAAGACAAGGCCGCTGAACTGCAGCACCATCGTTATAAGCACTAGGTGCATCAGATTGGGTGTTATATGCCTGTACAGGATCTTTATCCTGGGCACACTGAACGACTTTGCCGCCTCTACATACTCCATCTCTCTCAACTTAAGGGTCTCCCCCCTGACGAGCCTGCAGAGGTCGGTCCATGAGGTGATTCCCATGATTACGCAGAGCCAGAAGAGCCTGTCGTTGGGAACGAAGACCTTCATATAGAGGTATTCGTCGAGTATGAGGCCGCCCTGGTATCCCTCTGTTCCGAATATGAGCATGAAGGCTACGATCAGTAGGACACCCGGTATGGACGATAGGGTGGTGTAGATGTACTGGATAATGTCGTCTATTACGCCGCCGAAGTATCCTGCGAGGGTGCCGAAGAGGATGGCGAAGGGTATTATTATGATGGTCGTACCTGCGCCGATGATGATACCGGTACGTATACCTTTCATGGCGGCGAAGAAGACGTCGTTTCCTACCTTGTCGGTCCCAAGCCAGTGGCTCCTAGGGTACTTGAGGGGAGGGTAATCCCTTACTGTGGTTCCGTCTTCGAGTTCGATTGTTTCCCGTACGTACTGGTGTGTTGCGAATGGGGCGGAGAAGGTCTTTTCCGTATGCTCCCGTGTGTCTTTCAGCAACCTGTCAAGGAGGCTAAGGGCCACCGGGTCGTAGACCGTCGTTCCGTTTTCCCTGGTGACAACCTTTCCATCTCCGGTGATTAAGGGGGTGCGCCACCTGATACTGTCCAGCAGGGCAATCCCGCCGTAGAGTGCGAGGACGGCCATCGATACCATGGCCACGCGGTTCCTTCTCAACTCCAGCCATGCCGTTCGCAGGTACCCCTCCTGCCTGGAGGTGAGGACCAGGTAAGCGACCAGGCCCGTAAGGAAAAATATGATGAGGTCTGTGGCCAGGACTACAGGCATAAATAGTAACTGTTCTTCACAGGGTGCAGATATCAGTTTTCAGTAAAAACTGTACCCTGCACCCTGACGACGGCCCTCTAGTAAGTAGTTTTTTGTAAATATTGGCGCTCAATCTTGCCGGTCTTTTCCATACGTCTAAACCTTCAAATTTCATCCTGCACCCTGTGAACTGTTACTTATTTTAACCGGTTGGCTTAAATTTACTCCAACCTTATCCTCGGATCTACGAGGGTGTAGCTGATGTCCGTCAATATCAGCCCTGCAATGTACATGATGGAACCCAGATAGACCATCGACCTTACTATGGCAAAGTCCTGTGCCTGGATGGCGTCTATAGTGAAGCTCCCCAGTCCCGGTATTGCAAAGAACGCCTCCATAATGAGGCTTCCATAAAAGAGAAAGGGGATGGATACTACGACGTTTGTGAGTATCGGGATCATGGCGTTTTTCAGCCCGTGCTTGAAGAGCACCGCCGTCTCCGAGAGACCCTTCGCCCTTGCCGTCCGGATATAGTCCTTGTTTATCTCTTCGAGGAAGACCGTCCGGTAGAACCTGACACCGCCGCCAATGGCGCTAAAGATGCCAATGATCACCGGCAGTATTATAAACTTGATAGAGTGCAGGCCGGAATCGTAGCCGGATATGGGGAAGAGGCGCAGTGTCTTGCCCAGGAGGTATTGACCGCCTATAATATAGAAGAGTGTGGATACAGACATCATAATCACACAGAGGATGACGCCCCACAGGTCCAGATAGGTCCCCCTGAAGAAGGCCAGCAGCATGGCGAAGGTCAGATTGACCAGTATGCCTACTGTGAAGATCGGTACCCCTATTGCCAGGCTGGCCCACATACGTTTTCTTATCTCATTGCCGATACTTATGTTGTTCCTATCCGATGTGCCGAATTCAAACCAGAGGAGCGGCAGCGACTTCTGGAAGAATATGGTCTGTGTTACGGCGGCTATACCCCCTTCATCCAGATTGATGAAGACCGGCAGGTTATAACCCTTGTCCCTCTTCCAGTTCTCTATGATCTCGGGTGTGATATTCTTCTCCCCCAGTATCTTCCTTGCCATGTCGTCGGGGGTGTTGACGTAGAAGAAGAGTATGGTGGTCAGAAGAATCACTCCGATCACTATAGGGATGGCATACAGTACGCGTCGTATGATGTAGTTGAGCATGCCCGGTTATCCTCTCATCATCTGCCACCGGTTCCAAGCCTTTTTCTCACCGAGAATATGGCGGGAACAGAACCGGCAAGAACGATTAGGAAGAGTACCGCCAGGGGCCATATCTTTGGCTTGTTCCATTCGGCCCGCCTTGCCTTCCTCTGTTCCGTGTCGATCCTTATATACTTCATCATGTTATTTGCCATCGCATTCGACTTCAGATTCCTGATCCACTGGTGGCTCAGACTGAAGGCTACCGGGTGATATCCCCATATCCACGGTCCGTCTTCGTGCAGGATCCCGGTCATATCCCTGATTATCTTCGATCTCTCAGGTGTATTGTCCATATTTTTCATGGTTCTGAAGAGCCTGTCGAACTCTTTATTGCTGTAGTTGGCGGCGTTTTCGCCCTTGTACTTTACCTTGCCGCTCTCGCTTGTCAGGAGGAAGAAGAAGTTCTCAGGATCTGGGTAGTCGGCGTTCCATCCCCAAAAGAAGATCTGAAAGTTACCGCTCATCATCTTCTCTTGGAACCGGTTGTAGTCGGTAGTCCTGTTCTCGAGCTGTATGCCGAGCAGCTTTAACCTCTTTATGAACCAGTTTATCATAGGCTTCGCATCGACCCCGGTCCAGGCATTGTCGAATGTTATGACCAACGGGTTGCCCTCCCCGTCCCTGCCGCCCGGGTAGCCCGCCTCCGCAAGGAGTTTCTTTGCCTCGTCCAGCGATCTTCTCTCCGGCCTCTCCTTGTCTTTATCCCATCTGTATACGAAAGGGTTTATCCCTTCTTCTCCTTCGACATATCCGAATATGCCGGGGGGCAGGGGTGACATGGCCGGTATACCCCTGCCGTTGTTGAATATCTCAATATACTCTTCGTAATCGATCGCTATCGATATGGCCCGGCGCAGCTTTTTCTTCTTCTCGGAATAGCCTCCCACTACCCTGTCCAGCATATTGAAACCCATATAATATGTCGATGGTCTTACTGAGGTGATGAGCCTGATGCCCTTTTCCTCCATGAGATCCGTAAGCTCCGCCTTGCCTTCGGCCGAGAGAGTTACCGCCTGGTCGAAGCTGTCCGACGTTATCCCGGACGAGTCGTAATAACCCTGAAGAAACTTGTTCCAGCGCGGGATGGCCTCTTTCTCGAGTTTGAAGACGATCTTGTCTATGAAAGGTAGCGGCCTGGAGGCATCTTCAAGGAGACCTTTTTCTGCATCTCCCTCCTCTCCTGCCGCCGGATATGTCTCCCTGTGGAAGTTCTCGTTCTTTGCCAGCACTATCTCCAGATTCGGATTGTAGGTTTCAATCCTGTATGGGCCTGTTCCTATAGGAAAACGGTCCAGGGAGATGTTCTTCTCCTTCAGGATCCCCTGCCTGTAGAAGTGTACCGCCTCTTCCGGCATGGGTGAGAAGAAGGGCATGGCCAACCAGTATACGAACTGAGGGTATTTTGTCTTCAGGATTATCCTGAAGGTATAGTCGTCGACCTTCTCTACCCCCGGCAGCGGATGTCTTTTGTAGTCGAGCACTACTGGGTTCATCCGCTCATCCATCATCTGGTTATAGGTGGATCCGGCCTTTCTTTTCCTTTCCCTCCGTATAGTATCAAGGTCCTCATGCAGGGCCTCTGAGAACTCTTCGAGACCAAGTATGTATTCTTCGAGGATGGAGAGTATCGGGCTGTGCAGTTGAGGGTCCGCCAAGCGCATGATCTGGTAGATGTAGTCATCCGCCTTCAGTTCCTTTGTACCCTTGTGGGGAAAGTCCTTTATCTCTTCGATGGAGCGGACCATGTCCCCCGATAGATCGGTGTACAGGTAACGGCCCTCTTCATCTTTAGCCAAAGCCGGATGATCCTGGTACATTATGCCCTTCCTGATCCTTATCTCGTATATAGTGCGGTGGACCTTATCCGGCGTGACATCGTTGGGCAGGACCATATTGTGCCTGTCCAGGTAGAGTGGTTTCGGGACGGCCTCGGCAGTCAGCGGTATGAGTTCATAGGGGCGCTTGAGATAGTGGTATTGAAGAGGCGGTTCGTAGATCTGCCCTATCAGTTCGTATTCGTTGGAGCTATACGAACGCGCAGGATCAAGGTGCTTTGGTGGTTCATTGAAGGTGGTGTAAAATATATTCTTTCCGGACTCTTCCGAACGGTAAGGGCTGTTCAATGTGCACCCGTCTATGAGTGTGAGAAGTAGCGTTGCTAACACGGCAAAGCATAAGGGTGTTAGAGGTAAATTAATCGGCTTTATGAGATACATTTGAGATGAGCGGTGAAAACGCACAACGAGTGAATTCCCAGTAGCATGCTGCAGGGAGCTACGGTATGCTACAAAAATAACACAGTATTATGGCGTGGTCAAGTTGTTGTAGTTGTCGGGTAAAGGTATTCCCAGGAAATCTCTGAACGTGCATCGCGAGTGCCTGTCTGCCGTGGCACCGGCACCAGTCCGCCAAGATCGACCTGTCTACCAAGATTGACAGGCGGGTCGGATAATAATAAAAGCCGGTAAACCCCCGGCTTTGCCGGGGGACTAATAACAGGACTTCCCCCAAAAATCATATCTGTTTGAGTGTAACCTTTTGAGAGTATTATAGAATATGTTTTTGCGAAGTGTCAGGGGCGTTTTTTTGGGGAAAATGGGGGAACTTTTTGCAGGTCTTCCATAAGGAAGCCTCCTTTGGTATAAA
>WGFD01000168.1 GCA_015492395.1 Deltaproteobacteria bacterium
ATCCGCGCCGCTTCCTCCTGTGTTATGTTACGCCTGGACCATATCCCGTAAACCTCTTCAAATCTCATCTTCCTGACCTCCTGTAGCAGTTCTGTTCGTCTCATGGCTTCTCCTTTCAGGAGATAACCATACACCGGACAATTCACGTGCTACAACTCCGGACAGTTTACGTGTTACTAACACCAGGCTCATTTTTCTTGACAAGGGGCGGTGTGTTTGTTATATTATTGGCGCTGTGGGTGCCGGAGTGCTAAAGAGGTGGTTAGATAAAATTTCCATTAAGGAGGGAACTTAAGTATGGCTCTACCGGTTTTGGCGGATTCGCTGCAACTCTACCTCGGTCAGGTGAACCAGTTTCCTGTCCTCGAAAGGGATGAGGAATACAGGCTCGCCGTGCGCTACTATGAAAATAAGGACCTCGATGCCGCCCATAAGCTTGTGGTATCAAATCTCAGGTTTGTTGTGAAGATAGCCATGGAATACCAGAGCTACGGTATGAGGATGGCGGACTTGATCCAGGAAGGCAATATCGGGCTGATGGTAGCCGTCAAGAAGTTCGATCCATATAAGGGGTACAGGTTGATAAGCTATGCGGTCTGGTGGATAAGGTCACATATCCAGGCATTCATATTAAAGAGCTGGAGCCTGGTGAAGCACGGGGGGCGTAAACTCAGAAAGAAGCTCTTCTACCAGTTCGAGAAGACAGAGGAAGCCCTGTCGGCGCTGGATGGTGACTATATCGATCACGAAGACCATCGAACCCGGCCGGATGACGGTAATCTTTACAGGCAGGATCTCTCTCTGAATACGGTTATAGGCGATGATGGCGGCATAACCCACCTGGATATGCTCCAGGATACTTCACCGGGACAGGAGGATATGGTTGCTGAGAGGGAAGAGAAGGAGATAGTTAAAAGAAATCTGTCGTCGGCGCTTGCGGTACTGAACGACCGGGAGCGGTATGTGTTGGACAAGAGGGTCATGTCCGATATCCCCCTCAGCCTCCAGGTGATCGGGGATGAACTGGGTCTGACGAGGGAGAGGGTAAGGCAGATAGAGAAGGAGGCCATAGGAAAACTTAAAAGGCGCCTGGCAGATTAACGATAAAGAACTTCAATAAACTTTTATCCCCCAAGAGGATTCTCTCATAATACTAAAACCCGTATAACAGACTGAAAGTTTCCGGATAGGAGGGCACGTGATCCGCCTTTTATTATCCCTCTCTATCTGTTACGATTCCACTCCGGCTTTTACTTCAACACCCCTTTTCACTTTACACCCCTTGACAAATAATGCTATTTACTATGGAAGCTGGGAGGTAGGTGTATTTAGTGGAGAAGAGACCCACTTTTGCCTTAGTCAATAGAGAATATATAAGGCACAATTTCGGCAAGGTAAAGGAATCGATACCTCCTGATACCGAAGTCCTTGCGGTAATAAAGGCCAATGCGTATGGCCATGGCGCCTTTGAAGTGGCAAATGTGCTCCGGTCCTGTGGGTGCAGGATGTTTGGCGTGGCATTCTGTGAGGAGGGCGCGGAATTGAGGAGCGCGGGGATCAGAGAGGATATAGTAGTCCTTGGCGGCGTCTATTCAAACCAGCTTAAGGGGCTGATCGACCACGATCTCACACCAGTTGTATACGACCTTGATACCGCTGTTTCTTTAAATGCTCTCGCGAAGAAGATGGACCGGCATGTCGGTGTCCATGTCAAGGTTGATACCGGCATGGGTCGCCTTGGACTTCTTCGCCACGAAGTAGTTCCTTTCTTCGAGAAGTTGAAACACCTGGGCAATATCAGTGTGGAAGGGATCATGTCGCACTTCTCCGATGTCGATGAAGAGGATAAGGCATACGCGGATAAACAGCTAAAGGACTTCATGGATACCATCGATATCATTAATGGAAGGGGCTGGAAGCCAAGGTTCGTGCACATGTCCAACAGCGCTACGGTCATAGACTACCCTCAGGCCCATTTCAACATGGTCAGGCCTGGGATTATGCTCTATGGCGCCCTGCCCAATCCAAGATTCTATGGGAGGGTGGATATAAGGCCTGCTCTCGAGTTGAAGACCAGGGTAGTCCGGATAAAGAGGCTGTGTGAAGGTTCCGTCGTCAGTTATGGCAGAAGCTTTGTGGCCGGAAAGGAAACGCTTATCGCAACGGTACCGCTCGGCTATGGCGACGGTTATCCCCGAAGCCTCTCCGGAAAGGGGGAGATGCTTATAAGGGGAAAGAGGGCCAGAGTTGCGGGGTATGTCTGTATGGACCTGACCATGCTGGATGTCAGCTCCATAGAAGGTATAGCGGTAGGTGATGAGGTGGTCGTTATCGGCAGGCAAGGGGAGGAGGAGTTGACGGCTGGAGATGTGGCGGCCTGGGCCGGCATGATTCCGTATGAACTCTTTTGTAATATAAGCCAAAGGGTCGAGAGGCTATATATATGAGGGAATTGCTGGAGAGAGTCGGCGGTTCTACTAGGATGGTGATTGAGACGAGCGGAACGATGACCACCATGTTGGCCCAGGCCCTGATGTGGCTGTTCGTTCCACCATACAAGTTCAGGAATATGGCCAGGCAGATGGACTTTGTCGGGGTCCAAAGCCTCTTCGTGGTTGTGCTGACAGGGTCATTTACCGGAATGGTCATGGCCTTGCAGAGTTACACCGCCCTGAAGAGATTTGGCGCGGAGAGCATGGTTGCCCCGACTGTGGCCCTGAGTATGGCAAGAGAGCTTGGTCCTGTCCTTACCGGCCTCATGGTTACCGGGCGTGCCGGTTCAGCTATGGCCACGGAGCTCGGGACCATGCGGGTGACGGAACAGATCGATGCCTTGACCACCATGGCGGTTAATCCGGTCAAGTACCTGGTTACCCCGAGGATAGTGGCAGGCATACTCATGCTTCCGCTGCTCACCGCAATAACGGACTTTGTAGGAGTGTTGGGTGGCTATATGGTGAGTGTGAAGCTATTGGGCATCAACTCCGGGATATACATTGCCAGGACAATAGACTATGTGAGTTTCAGCGATATCGCCGATGGGCTGATAAAGTCGGCCTTCTTTGGTCTTATACTGTCTCTGGTCGCCTGCTACCAGGGCTTCTATACCACGGGCGGCGCGGAAGGCGTAGGCAAAGCGGCCACGCGCTCCGTTGTGCAGGGTTGTGTCCTTATACTCATCTCGGATTACCTTCTCACGTCGATCATGTTCTGATTCACGGTGTGACGGATGTGGTGATTATGGTTTGGATAGGGTTCCGAAGGTATG
>WGFD01000169.1 GCA_015492395.1 Deltaproteobacteria bacterium
GGAAAAGGTGAGTCTCCTTTTTGGGTTTTCTTGCTGGTTAACCTGTTGGAGATTCTACCTTTTCCGACTTTACACTGCAATATGTTTACAATCGCTTGCAGGATTTAGTTTCTATATTCTGCCTCTGTCTCCACAATTCCTCATTCCTCGCCCATGTCTTATTCCACATACCCCAAGGCCTCGAGTCTCTTCCTGACCTCCTCTTCCTCATCCGCATCGTAGTCCGCCGTCTCACCACCAGCCGCCTTTCCCTGCATATCGTCAGGGATCGCCACTCCCATAACATCGAGCACTTTAGTGGCAATGTCCATTATATGGAGATCCTTCACCCTTTCACCCTGGACATCCTTGCCATCGAGGCCGCTCATTATATATATCCCCTCCTGCGCATGGTTCGCATCGTCGGGACCTGTGTCATTCTCGAAGGTATGGATGGCACCGTGTCCGATGCTCCCCACAGACCTCCAGTAAAGGTCTCCGAATATCACTATGAGATCGGGTGGTATGCCATTGCACTCCCTGTATAGCTCCTGTGGTGTATAGGCCCTTGTACCTATAGGATTTCCCTTTTCATCACCAAGCGCCTCCAGCTTCCGCCTGAGCTCATCCCTTACCTGCTCATACTCATCGGGATCGACTACACCCTGCGGCTCCCTGCCCTTCACATTCATGAATATTCTGGCGTAGTAACCGCCCTCTCCCCAAGCCACGGTATTCTCCCAGTCCACATCCACCTTATTGAATGGAGTGAGCTTCCCCGGGTACTCCTTCAGCTTCAGATACCCCTCATCGATAAGCCATTCATTCACGCATATTCCACCATCCATCTTCTTGGCGCCGTGGTCGGATACAACTAAGACCACGGTCTCCTCGCCCAGCATATCCAAGAGGGCGCCTATCTCTGTATCTATGTACTTATAGTAGTCCTTGATCGCATTCTCGTACTTCGAGCCGGACTCGTACTTGATGTGTTCCTTGTCGAAGTACTTCCACATCCCGTGATGAATCCTGTCCACACCCATCTCAACGAACATGAAGAAGTCCCACTCCTTGTTCTCAATAAGGTACCGGACCAACTCAAACCGTTTCCCGGTCATCTCATAGATCTGCCTGAGGAGATAGTCCTTGTCATCCGTTCTGAAGTCCTTCACATCTATGATGTACTCACCCACGGCATCCTCTATCTCCCCTTTCAACTCAGGGGGGTAGGTATAGTCACTCTCTGTGGAAGGTGTGAGAAAACAGGATACCATACTACCATTTACAGGCTTTGGCGGGTATGTCTGGGGAACCCCCACCATGACCACCTTCTTGTCGGACCTTGAAAGGATATCCCATACGGCATCCTCCTTCACGAGAGACGCCGTCGCAAAACTCATATCACTATAGGTATACCTTGCCCTGTTTCTGAAGCCGTATACGCCCAGTTCCCCAGGGTCTTTGCTGGTCATCATCGATGTCCACGCAGGGATGGTGATAGGCGGGATGGTACTCTTGAGCCTCCCATGCACACCGCTGCTTATCAGGCGTTTGAGATTAGGCAGATCATCCACCCACCTCTCGAATATCAGCTCCGGCGCGGCGCAATCCAGACCAATTATGAATACCTTCTTATCCATCGTCATATTAATTCTCCCATTTCTTCACTCCTTTACTGACAACCTCTCTTTTATTGTATAATTGCAAAGTTCACACTCTACCAGTGGTTATCTCCAGTTTTATCCACGCTACCGCCATTAAGACCCTCCATGTCGAGCTGCTTTTGGTCTTACCATAAGCCAGGTCCTTTCCCATATACCCCAATATTGAAAAAACATTATAGGCAAGATCACCTTTAAATGCAATCCACCGATAGGTTATATTTTCAGAGAAAAAGTCTTAGAACAAAGATGCCATAACTTCATACCTTAGCATTAATACTTTAGTCGTATCATCTTCTGCAGGCTTGGAGAAAAGCCAGGAGGAGATTCCACGGCTGTTGCAACTACGACCGTCCTACACAGGTATAGTTAAACCCTTTCCCCCTGACCTCTAAAGGGTCATAGATATTTCTGAGATCCACTACCACAGGCGTCCTCATGAGCCCTTTTATTCTCTCGAAGTCGAGCTTTCTGAACTGGTTCCACTCCGTGGCTATAACTACCGCGTCACAACCCTGCACGGCGTCGTATACATCCATACAGTAAGTCAGCCTGTCGCCGAAGACCTGTCTGGCATTTTCCATAGCGACAGGGTCATATGAACGGATGTTTACACCTTCATCGACGAGTATCCTCACTATGTCCATGGCGGGGGACTCCCTAATATCATCGGTATTGGGTTTGAATGTCATACCCAGTACGCCTATCACCTTCCCATCGAGATCCCCTACCAACTCTTTTATCTTCTCTACCATGATCCCCCTCTGCCTCTCGTTGACCCTGACAACGGCCTCGACGATCTCGAATGTATAGCCATGGTCCTTCGCTATGGTAGTTATGGCGTTGGTGTCCTTCGGAAAACAGGAGCCACCGTATCCGGGGCCGGGGTGCAAGAACTTCGGACCGATCCTGTTGTCAAGCCCCATACCCTTTGCCACCATATGAACGTCCGCCCCCGCCCTTTCGCATATCAACGCCATCTCATTTATGAAGGATATCTTTGTAGCAAGGAAGGCATTAGACGCATACTTTATCATTTCAGCGGTCTCTACATTGGTAATAACGAATGGGGTCTCCAGCAAGTAGAGCGGTGAATAGAGATCCTTCAGGATGGCTATCCCCTGTTCACTCCTGGCACCAATAACCACCCTGTTCGGCCTCATAAAGTCCTCTATGGCGGAGCCCTCCCGCAGAAACTCCGGGTTGGAAGCCACATCAAAATCAATATCGCCCTCCTGCCCCTCTCGTATAATCTCCTCTATCAACTTGCCGGTGCCGACGGGAACGGTACTCTTAGTGACGATTACCTTATAACCGTCCATATTCTTTGAGATGGTCGCCGCAACCTCTTTAACGTACGATAGATCCGCAGAGCCATCCTCCATCTGCGGCGTTCCTACTGCGATAAAGATCACAAGGGCCCTCTTGATCGCCCCTGAGAGATCAGTTGAGAATGACAACCTTCCCGCATCCATATTCTTCTTTACAAGCTCCTCCAATCCAGGTTCATAGATAGGTATCCTGGACCCTTTGAGAAGTGCTATCTTGGATTCATCCTTATCAACGCATGTCACGTTCAATCCAAAGTCAGCGAAGCACGTCCCGGTAACAAGCCCTACATAACCCGTACCAACAACACAGACATTCATCCCATTCCTCCAAGGTTTATTTCTCTTTAAAAAACTTCACCGTCTCTTTCAGACCACCGTCGAATGATACCGCCGGTCTCCAGCCCAGCAGTTCTTCAGCCCTTTTATAGTCGATGACACTCCTCAACTGTTCGCCCTCCTTCGCGGGACCATGAGCCGCCTTACAATCGGCGCCGGCTATATCGACCAGCGTTTTAAAGAGAAGATTGATATCGGTTTCTACCGCGGTCCCTATGTTAAAGACCCCGGTCTCTGCACTCTCCAACGCACGCATGTTCGCGTCTGCGACATCGTCTACAAAGACGAAGTCCCTGCTCTGGGCCCCATCGCCGTTTATCACCGGCTGTTCGCCTCGCAACAGCTTGCCGGTAAAGATGGCCACAACACCGGCCTCACCGTGGGGGTTCTGCCTGGGCCCGTACACGTTTGAATATCTCAGGGCGATATAGTCCAGCCCATGGACGGCCTTGTAGTAAAAGAGATACTTTTCCACCGCCAGCTTGGAGATGCCATATGGACTCAAAGGCCTTTCAGGATGGGCTTCGTCGGCGGGAAAATAGTCCTGCTCTCCATATATCGCCCCTCCGGTGGAGGCAAAGATAAATCTCTTCACACCATGTCTTACGCAGTTTTCGAGTATGTTCAATGTCCCCGATATATTTACGTCAGCATCGAACATAGGGTCCGATACAGACCTCCTTACATCCATCTGAGCGGCATGGTGGTTGACTATATCAGGCCGCTCCTTGCCGAATACCTCATCGATACCCTCATCCCTTATATCAAGTCTATACAAGATCGCCTTGGGATTGATATTCTCCTTCTTCCCGGAAGAGAGGTCGTCAATGATGGCCACGTCATGGCCGTCGGCAATATACCTGTCCACAATATGAGATGCTATAAAACCAGCCCCGCCTGTAACGAGTACCTTCATCGCGACCCTCCATTTTTGTCATAAGCCTTCAATCGCACTGCTCCTGCCCACCTCATGCAAAAGTTACTTATTTATAGAGTTTAAAAAAACCGACCCGTGCCAAATAAGTTCCAGGCCAAATAGCAACGGTCAACCAACACCGCTACTTCTTGAACTGTTTATGATAACATCCACAGAAAAACAGTCAAGTATTTAAATCTGCTGAAGTTCCCCCAATTTTCAAGGGGGTGATTCTGTAAAGAGCACAAACTGTGCTTGTGCATTATCCGGCCGTGACTGGATGTATATCCTGCCGGGATGTCTCTGGAATATGCTCATAAGCCCGTCCGCTATGGCGTAGTATCGGAAA
>WGFD01000170.1 GCA_015492395.1 Deltaproteobacteria bacterium
GTGGTCGAAGGAGTGGAGATATGCATATATATCTGCATATCTCCACTCCTTCGACCACTTCGTAGAACCTGGTCCCACCATCCAACTTCACCTTCTTCCTGTCCACGTAGAATATCACAACCTTCTCCCGGTACACCCTCGCGTTGGAGTGCAGCGGTCTGCCCTTCTCCGGCAGCGGCGCCACATCCGGTTCACCGAGGACCGCTCCCACATCCTTCCACTTCATCCCTTCGGTTGAGAGCAAACAGTCCTTCTGTCCTTTCACCTCGTCCAGTTCAGGTTGTTTGACAACAAGGGTGCAGGAGGTGGTGAATAAGGCCAGGATGATCAATGTCACCAATAAGCTTATCCGCATACTGCACCCTTCCTTACACGGCATCAGTTGATCAGGCTGGCCATCTTGAAGATATTGGAATCAACCGCAATATACCAGATACCCCTGAACCGTATCCTCAAAGGTGCCGGTCGTTGAAATAGCATATCCGAAGTTCAAAAAGGCCGCCCTATGCAGTTGATATGAAAGACCCACAAGTATAAATAAAGTTCCCGTCGCTCGTCTCGTCGGAGTCGGCCGTGGACGTCACCCCAAAGTTAAGGTCCAACCTGTCGCCCCACGCATCGGAATGGTCCGGATTCATATTGTACCAGAGGCGTTTGAAACCGGTCAGACCTTATTTACGGCCCGACTTCGACCATGGCCATCGACTCAGGCTGTTATAATAACTTGCGGAAGGCGTCAATATCCTCAAGACCGCCGCGCCCCCTATCGTAACATACTGAGGAACCCCCACCCACTCCTTTAGGGACTCCTCGCCAAACTCTTCCCGGAGCCGGACCATCTGCTTCGCAGTAAGATCCGCCGAACCGGTAAGCGGGGTACCGTAAGGAGGGTCTCCCTGATATCATCGTCTCCGAAATTCGCCCTTTTCAGATCCATCGCCTTCCTTATCCCCTCCTCGATACCGCCCCTCTCCTCCGCCGGAATATGAGAGGACAAGAAAAGACCAAGGCATGAAGCCATAAGAAGAACGGACGCGACTCTGTGTATTCTCCTCATGGCCGTCTTCCCCCTAGCCTTCCTCCCGCTTAAGCGCGCCGCTCCATATCTCGAACACGGGAAGGTCGTGTATGTTGGGCCTCTCCTCAGGCGTATAAAAGATCGCATATGTCATATCCTTCCAGCCGATAAATCCGCTTCCGTCCCGGCATTCATGGTATCTCTTTCGCCAGGTACCGGTGTTCAGGTAGACATGTTCGTACGGCCCTGCGCCGTCTTTGCCTATGCCCATGGCCTTTCTCAGCGGAGCATGGGTATGTCCCATTACGATGTATTGTATTTCCCTCTCCAACTTGGAATAAAGCAGCCCGGCCCCTTCAAGCAACGGATCCCCGGTGAAGAGTCCCGCTATCCTGTTCGCGAGATCTATCAGCTTACCCGTGGAGAATACCTTGAACTTCTCGAGGAAGTAGAGGACTCCCTGTACCTGGTCCGCCGTATCGAGGGGATTGTACCACTTGTCATGGCGGCTGTACCATTCCTTTACAAACCGCAACTTCTGAAACTCCTTTATCACATCGTCCACCGTATCCTCTATGATCCCCTTCAGGCCCCTGTTCGCCTCCACCTGATAGAGAAGCCACTTCAAGGTGGCGGAAAACGGCCTGACGTTCTCGATCTCCTGGAAGTTTCTCTTCAGTTTCTCCCGCTCTTCAGGGCTCAAGCCCCCTTCCGCCTCCACGTTTTGCATGAGACGATAGGGCAGCTTGCTGACGAGCTCCGTTGTTATGGGATCACCTATCGGTACCAGTTCGTAGTCATGGTCCGTACGGTCTCTTCCCCCCTCGTAATTGAACTTGTCGAAGGAGTGCCCGTGCAGCGCATAGACCCCGTACTCGGTACTGGAAAAGCTGTGAGCGAAGTTCTCGGGATTATTGCGGTCCAGGTCCAGGATCTCCACAACCCTGTCTCTCAGTCCGTTAATCGAAACGCACAGGCGGTCATGGTTGCCGGGTATGTAGACGGTCTCCACTGTGATATTCTTGAAACGCCTCCCCAACGTTTCGGATTTGAAGAACTTAAACGTATCCCTGTTCTTCTCTCTTATATCATCCAGGATATCGCCGGCCTTCCTTCTCATCCTATCCGTCTTATCCCCCCAGGGGCGGTCCTTTTCCTCTTCGCTGAACCATGCCTCGGTCCTGAGGAGGTCAAAGATATCCCCGAGGAGGATGATCTTCAGCTCCGCGGCTTTGGCCTTCTCCGCCTGTATTTTGATATTATTGAAGAATTTACCGAAGGCCGAAGCCGGGATATTGTGCTTGCCGGCGGTCTCGTCCACGAAGTGTAGATCGCTCATGAAGACCAGCATAATAA
>WGFD01000171.1 GCA_015492395.1 Deltaproteobacteria bacterium
CCCCCTCAAGATGGCGTGTCTACCAGTTCCACCACTTCGGCATTCGCATGTAATTTAGAGGGAAACAAGTGGATCGCGGATACATAAAGACATACGATCTGCTGCAGTGCTATTTTTCCCCTTGTTTCTCGGCATTCGGTTCTTTCTTCTTCAGTTCCTGCTTTTGCTCTTTCTTTGGAGGCGTAGTTTCATTAGAGGTTTCAGTTGCTTCTTTGGTTTTTTTGGCCTCGTTTGCCTTTTCATCCTCTTTCTGTGCCGGGACCTCCTTGATGGGGATATCTTCCATAACGGATGAGGTCTTTGCAGTTGCGGTCAGATACGTCAGTGACATCGAGGTGATCATGAATATGATAGCACACGCGGCTGTTACCTTCCCCAGAAATGTTGCAGGACCGGCACTGCCGAATAGGGTCTGGCTTGAGGCGCCGCCGAAGACAGCTCCCATGCTCGCTCCCTTGCCGGTCTGTAAAAGGACGACGCCTATAAGCACAAGACTTACGATTATGTGCACTACAAATATGGCGATGAACATCTAAACCTCCGAACTGAAGAAGTATACATTAAAATAGTTCGTTTATCAAGATCTTGTTGGTGGGTGTGGATTGTATTGATTCTAGGTATGCTGGAACCGTATTATCCTGGCGAAGTCCGGCGCTTTCAGACTCGCGCCGCCTACAAGCGCGCCGTCGATATTGGGCTGAGCCATTAGGCTATCGATATTCTCCGGTTTCACACTGCCCCCGTAGAGGATCCTTGTCCCCCTGGCCGGTTCCAGTCCGAAGATATCATAGAGGTAGTTGCGCACTGCGTTGTGTACATCTTCAGCCTGTTCAGGTGTTGCGGCCCTTCCAGTGCCTATCGCCCAAATGGGTTCATAGGCTATAACCACATCCTTCATCTGACCGTCCAGCACACCTTTTAAACCCTCATTCAGTTGCCTCTTTACGACGGAGAGGGTTTCCTCCATCTCTCTTTCCTCAAGAGTTTCGCCTATGCAGAAGATTGGTTTGAGGCCTTCCCGTAGTGCGGCGAGCAGTTTCTTGTTGACTACCTCATCGGTTTCGTGAAAGGTTGCACGCCTCTCCGAATGGCCGACAATGACATATTCGCAACCGACATCCCTCAACATCTCCGCTGATATTTCACCTGTGAAGGCGCCGCTCTTTTCCCAGAAGACGTCTTGCGCACAGAGTTTTATAGGGCTGCCGGCGACGAGATGGCTTAGATGGTGCATGGCCGTAAACGGAGGGGCGATCGCGATTTCAGGGAGGTCGACACCTTTTACCAACTCCCTGAGCTCCATGATAAGAACCTCAGCCTGTCTGGTGGTATTGTGCAGTTTCCAGTTTCCTGCTATCAGGGGCCTGATCATAGATATATAATATCCTCAGCAGGCTGTTACCTTTTCATTGATCTTTTTGCAACAGTCGCGCAAGGCGCTTATGGCAGGGAGGTTCTTCCCTTCCAGGAGTTCCAGGAAGGCCCCTCCCCCTGTGGAGATATAGCTCATCTTCGCGTATTCTCCGGCACGGTGCAGGGCAACATCGGTATCTCCTCCACCTACGATAGTAAGTGCATATGAGTTGGCTATATTGCTCACCATCGCGAAGGTGCCATGGCTGAAGGCGTCCATCTCGAATACACCCATCGGTCCGTTCCATATGATTGTTTTGGCGTTTTGAATGGCCTCAGAAAAGAGTGTCACGGTGGCAGGACCTATGTCCAGCGCCATCCAGTCCTTCGGTATCTCTTGATAGGTGACGACCTTTGTTTCCGCCGCCTGGTCAAACTTGTCCGCTACAACAAAGTCTACAGGCAGATATAGTTTCATTTTTCTGCTCTTTGCCTTGTCTATGACGGACTTGCAGGCATCCAGGACTGTATCGTCTATAAAGGACTTTCCAACTTCGTAGTTGATCGCCTTAAGGAAGGTAATGGCCATCCCTCCGCCTATAATCAACTTGTCCGCTTTTTCGCATAGGCTCAGGAGAACACCCACCTTATCCGATACCTTCTTTCCCCCTACGATGGCTACAAGGGGTCTGCGGGGATTTTCCATGGCCATACTGAAGTAGTTCAGCTCTTTCTTCATGAGCAGGCCGGCGCCGCATTTATCCAGGAATTTGGTGATGGCTACATTAGAGGCATGAGCTCTGTGCGCGGTCGCAAAGGCATCGTTTATATATGCCTCGGCTAAATCGGCCAGCCTTCTTCCGAACTCTTCATCGTTTTTTTCTTCTTCAGGATGGTACCTGAGGTTCTCCAGGAGTGCGACGTCTCCGGGTTTCATCTTCATTATCAGACTCTTTGTCTCCTCACTGATACAGTTCGGAGTGAGTGTTACCTCCTTTTCCAGGAGCCTGCCGAGCCTCTTGGCTACAGGAGCCATGCTTAGAGCGGGAACCCTTTCTCCCTGCGGTCTTCCCAGGTGTGATGCCAATATGACCTTGGCACCCTCGTCGAGCGCGTAATTGATGGTTGGCAGCACGGCGCGTATCCTGGTATCATCGGTTATGTTTTCCCGGTCATCGAGTGGGACGTTGAAGTCCACCCGGATAAGCGTGCGCTTGCCCCTGATATCTATGTCGTCTATGAAGGCAATATCTTTTTTCAAGTTAGGACAACCTCTCTGAGTGATCTGTTATGGCACCTTGAATTAAAGTCCTTTTGAGGCTATATATTTGGACAGGTCCCTCATCCTGCACGAAAAGCCCCACTCGTTGTCGTACCATGTAAGGATCTTTACCATCCTCCCGTCCATAACCTTTGTGGAAAGTGCATCAAATATCGAAGAATGTGTGTTCATTTTGAAGTCTATCGAGACACACGGCTCCTCGGTATACTGGAGAATGCCCTTGAGTTCTCCTTCAGCCGCCTCTTTGATTGCCGCGTTTATTCCCTCTTCTGTCGCATCCCTTTCAAGTTCAACCGTAAGATCAACAAGAGAGACGATTGGAACTGGCACTCTGACGGCCAGACCATCCAGCTTACCCTTTAGGTCGGGCAGCACCAGTGAGACAGCTTTGGCAGCACCTGTGGTTGTTGGTATCATAGAAAGGTTTGCCGCCCTTGCCCTTCTCAGGTCGGTGTGGGGGAGGTCAAGGATCCTCTGGTCATTCGTATAGGCATGCACCGTTGTCATAAGGCCGCGAACTATACCGAACCTTTCAAGGAGCACCTTGGCTACAGGCGACAGGCAATTCGTCGTGCAGGAGGCATTGGATATTATACTGTGTGCAGTGGCGTCATAGTCGTTGTGGTTGACGCCCATACAGATGGTTATGTCTTCCCCCTTCGCTGGTGCGGAGATTATGACCTTCTTTGCACCACCATCCAGATGCCCCGTTGCCTTCTTCCGGTCTCTGAACAGGCCCGTACACTCGAGCACTATGTCTATCCCGAGATCTCTCCAGGGCAACTGGGACGGTTCCCTTATGGCCAAGATCTTTATCTCCCTGCCGTCTATTGAGATGGAGTCTTCCTTTGAACTTATATCGGAGTCGAGTATGCCGTAAATGGAGTCGTACTTCAGGAGGTGTGCCAGTGTCTTTGCGTCGGTTATATCATTTATGGCCACAAATTCCAGTTCCCGGTCGTAAAGGGATGCCCTCAGTATGTTTCGCCCTATCCTTCCGAAGCCGTTAATTGCTACTCTCACAGGCATTATCAACCTCCTCTATTTTCTTAGGGTATGGGTCGAAGCTCCCCCTGCAGCTTGCTACAGGAAATCTCCGCATATAAGGAATTATCCGTTTACAATGCATGTTCTAATCAAAGACAGTAATAGGTCAATTCCTTCTTCAGTTCCTTTATGGACATCTGCCCAGGCGCTGTAGCTCCGTCCAGTGGTCCGTATGTGACAAGCGAGCCCAGGAGGGGAAAAAATACCCTTGAAGATCTGCCGGTCTCTCCCATTGCGATGGTTATGACGTCCTTGTTCTCTATGGTGAAAAGTGCGAGCTGCTTCAGGTCGTTCCGGCTTCTGGCCATAGTTGCCACCTTGACTATCTCTCCATCCGCCGCCTTCGCCTTCTGCATCAGCCTATTCAGCCTCTTGATACCGGGAGTCCGCTCGAAATTGTGGTAAGAGAGTATGGTCTTCTTCTTCAATTTCTTTGCGAGTTTGATGGTGCTTGCCAATATGCCGGTCGATGACAGCTCGATATCTATCGCATCTACAAATGGCATGACAGCGGTGAAGATCCCAAGCCGTTCTTTATCAGGAATATAGTTTCTGCCGCCTTCCTTAACACTCCTTACCGTTGCTATAATCGGCAGCCCTTTTTTGCTTATGGCCTTGACCGTGTTTACAAGGTATTCCTCTTCAATATTCCGAAAGCAATCCAGCCGCAACTCCAAGAGGTCAGCCCCGTATTGAAAGGCCTTGTTTATGGATCTCCTGTTTTCCGGTTCTGTTACAACCCCTGCCAAGAGAGGATATTTTCCCGACCCAAGATACGACAGTCCCATTCCTCCACTTGAGATCTATAAGATGGCATAAAGAACTTAATAGATACTCAAAAAGTATAAAAAAGTCAAGAGAAAGCTCTGCAGGGAAGATCCTACGTTACGGGATTGGCTTTGCCAGCTTATTGGCGCCGCCGGTAAAAAGGCTTACGCCTCCACGTCTCTTGTCACCGCTGCCTGTCAATCTATTCTCGGACTTCTCCATTGCAACTGCGTGTACGCCGCCGAAATACATGTTTTTGTGTCCCCACCTTTTGATATTTACGCCGTCTTTTTCCAGTTTAGTTATCTCGACCTCGCTTGCTCCGTGTTCTATATGAAAGGTATCCCCTTCCAGATGGCATCGTGGTGCATTCACGGCATCGGATATGTCCAACCGGTGGTCTATGATATTCAATATCACCTGCAGTATGGCGTTACGGATCCTGTTACTTCCCCCACTGCCTAAAACTATCTCCGGCAGGCCATTATAAATAACAATGGTGGGTGCCATCATTGAAGACATCCTGGTCCCGGCTTTCATAGTATGGAAGCCGTGAGGGTTTATATCCTCCTCTCCGAGCATATTGTTCATCATAATCCCGGTTCCCGGCAGCATAAAACCACAGCCTTCTCCATGAGAGGTGGTGACACTGGCCCCGTTTCCCTCTTCATCCAGTGCGCTTATGTGTGTTGTGTTGCCGCTCCCCGGCAGGGATGAGATCAGTGATTTATTCATCTTTATCATCTTCCTGTATAGCTTAACGGTTGCATCGGAGAGGAAGTCTTCTGAGAGGCCCTTTTCGTAAATCCTGTGGTCAAACCGCTCTCTTCTGGCTGAATCCGTGGTCAGCATCACTTGAAACAGACACTTCATGTACTCATAGCTGTTGTGCGCCATCCCATGGAGATTGAACTCTTCCAATAGCTTTAGAGAGAAGGCTGTGAGGCAACCACCCGAGGATGGTGGAGGATTTGTGTATATCTTCCTCCCACGGTATTCCGTCTCAAGGGGAGATCTGACCTCTACCCTGTAGTCGTGGAGATCCTCTTCAGTTATCAAGACGTTGTCTCCGAGAGAATTAAGGATTTTATCCGTCATAAAGCCTTCGAAGAAGCTGTGGAGTCCCTCTGCCATCATCTGTTCGAATGTCTCCGCAAGGTCTCTGTTTAGGAGTCTTTCACCTTTTTGCAGGACCCTGCCTTCCGGAGCATATATCCTTCGTCCCTCTTCCGATGCGGTCAGAATGGGAGAAAGGATCTTTATGAAGTATGCCTGCCGAGGGCTGATAGTTACACCATCCCTTGCGTAGGAGAGTGCAGGAGAGAGTATGGTGGACAGGGGGAGGGTACAATGCTCATCATATACCTTTGCAAGGCCTGCTATACAGCCCGGTACGGCTATGGCCGCTTTTCCGATATAGAACCTCTGTGTGGCAAAGGTGAAGTCTATGTCTACGGGGTAAAAGTGGAGGCTTGCCTTGTCTATCTTCCTGCCCTTGCCAGGGGCATCCGGGAAGAAGTCATAGAGGAGTGTAGGCCCCCCCTTGGAATGAGCCATGAAGAAGCCGCCGCCGCCGAGACTTGTAAGGGCCGGTTCACAGACGAAGGAAGCAAACGCGGCGGCGACAGCCGCGTCGAAAGCAGTGCCTCCCATTTCCAGCATTCTCGTTCCCGCTCTCGCTGTGAGTTCGTGGCCGGCCGAGATTACTCCTCTCATAGCCGGCCGGCTTGATTAACGGAGATATCGTTTCGAAGTCTTTCGGAAGTGTCCTTGACCACACTCTTCAGATCACCCGATTCATCCCAGCTTTTGAGTTGTTTGATGGCTCCTTCTCCGCAAACTAAAATGTCCCTGATCCCATCCATATATTGGCCGGAGCCAAGGTCCTCCACTTCTTTATCCAGAGAGGATAGGATGCCCTCTATCGCTTCCCCGGCCCCGATGGTCTTCTTCCCTTCAACCGTAATGAACTGAGCGTCCAACCCGTACCGGGAGGCCCTCCACTTATTTTCCCTGAGAATAGAGGCATGCGGTCTGATAAAGGGGATGCCTTCATCATATTCGTTGCTTAACTTCTTGACAAAGGCCTGAATCAGCGCGGCTATGGCGAGTATCTCCCTGATTGTCGAGGGTGTATCACATATCCTTACCTCAAGGGTTCCAAAGTCAAGATGGGGCCTGATATCCCACCATAGTTCGCGGATCGTCCTGATAGTACCCATTGAAAGGTACATCTCCACTACCTGCGAATAGTCCGACCAATCATTGAAATAAAATGGCAGCCCGGCTATTGGCAGTGTCTCGAAGATCTTGGTTCTGTACGACTTGAGTCCTGTGTCCTCTCCTTCCCAAAATGGTGAGTTGGCCGAGAGTGCGAGGAGGTGAGGAAGATAGTAGAGCATCCTGTTCATGATATAGATGCAGCGATCCCCTCCGTCGATGCCGACATGCACGTGGAGACCGAATATATTGAAGCGTCTGGCAACGATCTGAAGAGTTTCCAGGAGATAACGGTACCTCTCATTGTCAGTGATCCTCTGATCCTTCCAACTTGAGAAGGGGTGCGTACCTGCGCAGCATAGGATGGTGTTATGCCTTTTTGCCTCCGACATAACTACATCAAACTTCTTTCTGAGATCCTCTTCGGCTTCCGTGATACTGGAGCAGACCTTTGTGTTGATCTCCAGATTCGACATCATCAGTTCATGCTTAATTGAACCCTTAAGCCCTTTTATGGCGTCTATAATTTCGTTTGAGGTGGAGACAAGGCCGAAGTCATTGAGGTCTACGAGCTGTATCTCGATCTCGATACCTACCGTAAAGCCTTCAGAATTGTGGAAGTTCATAGACATTGGCTGTATGGTTGATTTTCAGCAGTATGCCAAAGGTATTTGCCGGATAAGGCTACCATCTTAGACCGCACAAATCAATTACAATAATCGGTCCAAGATTGTGGATATTGAGGCGTTCAGGTTTGTTGTAGTTGCGCTTTAAGGGCGGGCTGTTGCTGAGTGATACAATGGATCGTTCCCAGCCCGTATACGAGGTCGATACAGTTTATTCCTCTTATCCTTCTATCCGGAAAGACCATCCGGATTGTTTCCAAGGCCTTATCATCATTCTCCTGACTGAATGTGGGAACCAAAACAACATTGTTTCCTATATAGAAGTTTGCGTAACTTGCCGGCAGCCTCCCGTTTACATTGGTTATATATCCAGGGGTAGGCAACTTTATTATGTTCATAGCATTGCCGTCCTGGTCCTTCGAGTTGCACAGGATCTCATAGTTCTCACGCAGGATGGAGTAGTTTCCGTCATCCTTATTCTCCTCGTAAGAGCAGAGTATGGTTGAGGGTGCTACAAAGCGCGCAATGTCGTCGATGTGTCCGTCTGTGTCATCCCCTCCTATACCATTCTTGAGCCAGATTACATTTGATATCCCAAGGTAGTCCATTAAATAGTACTCGATATCCTTCCTGGAGAGGGATGGATTCCTGTTCCTGTTCAAGAGGCACTGTTCCGTTGTAAGAAGGGTGCCCATGCCGTTTACGTCTATAGATCCGCCTTCGAGCACTATCCCGGGGGCGAAGCAGGGAATACGCATCTTCTTATTCATAAAATCCGGGATGTCTGTATCTTGCTCGAGTCCTTTATACTTACCGCCCCACGCGTTGAATATCCAATTTACCATGGCGAGCCTGTTCCTCACACTATCGATGATGAATATGGGTCCATAATCACGGAACCATACGTCACGGTAATCGTACAGGTGAAACGTAACGGCCGTAGAATCAATAGGGTTGTCCGAAAGCAATTGTAAAACCCTTGCTTGCATGGTTTCGTCCTTTACAAGGAGGTTGATATGCTCACTGCCTGAAAGCGCTTCGATGATCTCCACGTAGGTGGATTCGACACGCTCAATCCTGTTCGGGAATGTGGCAGGGTCATGGGGCCATGACAGCCATACCCCGTCATGTCCTTCCCATTCGGCGGGCATACGGTAGCCGAGGGTGGCCGGGGTGTCAGCCGTCTTCATACCTCTCCTTCTTGTTCGAGCTTGCTGCACAGTGGGAGGTAGGTATCCGGTCTCCTGTTCCTTAGAAAGCCCCAGCCTTCCTGAACCCTTTTGTTCATATTCAGGTCAATCCTGGCCAGCAGGACTTCTTCTGTATGGGAACCCGCCTTTTCGATGATCTTTCCGAAGGCGTCACATACAAAGGAGCCGCCCCAGAACTGGAGCCTGTCCTCTGTACCAGTGCGGTTTACGGCCGCTATATGGACGCCATTGGCTATCGCATGGGCACGTTGTATGGTCTCCCAGGCCTCCTGCCAGTCACCGTTCCGGGAGCGATGATCTCTTATCCACCCTATCGCTGTCGGGTAGAATATGATCTCGGCACCCTTCAGTGTTTCTATTCTTGCCGCTTCGGGGAACCACTGGTCATAACAGATGAGTATGCCGATCACTCCATAGCTTGTCCTGAAGACGGGATAGTCCGACTTCCCTTCCTTGAAGTAGTCTTTTTCATAGAAGAGTGGATCGAACGGGATATGCGTCTTACGGTAGATTCCCGTGATAGTTCCATCGGTATCTATGACGGCGGCGGAGTTGAAGAACCCAGATGAGGTCTTCTCGAAGAGGGGAACTATGATGATAATACCCTCTTCCCTTGCAATGCCTGAGAATAGTTCCGTCGACTCACCCGGAATGGTCTCGGCGTATGCATCTATATCGACATCTCTGTATTGTGGAAAATATATGGTCCTGAATAGCTCTTGCAGGCAGACGATATTGGCACCACTCTTTGCGGCCTCTCTCACCTTCGACGCCGTGCCATGGAGGTTCCTGTCCATGTCTTCCGAGACGGATGTCTGAATGAGTGCTGTTATAACTATTCTTTCCATAAATACTCCGGCTAGGCTATAAGATTCGCGCGCCTTATATCAGGTCCTTTTTACAGTACGTCCGCGATAGAACCTCTTGCCGGTTCACCCTGAGAGATATACCTGATCAATCTCCATATGGACATTAGTTATCACAAACATCCCAAAAAGACAATGAGTTCACGCGGCCCAAATCCACCGCCTAAAGTGTGGCAGCGCCCTTTGACTGCCTTTTAGCATGTTTTTAACTTATTCAGGGCGCCGGGCAAGTGCTGATCTTATTTCCTTAACCTGCAATCCACCATTTTGATTGATTTTAGACGCACCTATCCCGTTGTTTCCTCTTTTTCCTCTTAAA
>WGFD01000172.1 GCA_015492395.1 Deltaproteobacteria bacterium
GAATGAGTTGAAAACATGCTAAAAGACAGTCAAAGGGGGCTGCCACACTTTAGGCGGTGGATTTGGGGGGCCGGCCGTAATATTTGACTACTGCCATCCTCGGATGGTATCTTGTGAGGCTATGGATAAGATTATCATCAAAGGTGCGAGGGTGCATAATCTCAAAAACATCGATATTGAGATCCCGAGGAACAAATTGGTAGTTATAACCGGTGTAAGCGGCTCCGGCAAATCTTCCCTTGCATTCGATACCATCTACGCGGAAGGACAGAGACGCTACGTAGAGAGCCTTTCCGCCTATGCCAGACAGTTCCTCCAACTTATGGAGAAACCAGACGTAGATTATATCGAAGGACTATCGCCCGCCATCTCAATTGAACAGAAGACTACAAGTAAAAATCCACGATCTACCGTCGGAACCATTACCGAGATATACGACTACCTCAGACTCCTCTTTGCACGGATAGGGCGACCGCACTGCTACAAGTGCGGCAAGAAGATATCCCAACAAACGGTTCAGCAAATGGTGGACAGGGTAATGGAGCTTCCAGCCGGAACGAGATTCATAATCTTCTCTCCGATAGTCAGGGGCAAAAAAGGTGAGTACAAGAAAGAGTTAGAAAAACTCCGGAGAGATGGATATACGAGAATAAGGATCGATGGCGAAGTACATGATCTTTCCGAGTCTATCTCACTCGACAAGAGGAAAAAGCACTACATAGATGTTGTCATAGACAGGCTTGTACTAAAAGAGAACATCTTGAGGAGGCTCGCGGACTCCCTTGAGGTCGCCACTAGGCTTTCCAACGGCATAGCCAAGGTGGAGGTCGTTTTATCAAAATCAGACGAAGGGATGACGGAGAAACCGGCGGCTTTTCTCTTTAACGAAAGACTGGCCTGTGTAGAGTGCGGTATAAGCTACCCGGAGCTGACTCCCACCATGTTCTCCTTCAACAGCCCCCATGGCGCATGTACCGAATGTAACGGGATCGGTGACAGGCTGTACTTCGACCCCGGTCTCGTCGTTCCTGACAGGGAAAGATCGCTTAGGGAAGGGGCCATCATTCCATGGGGAAAGAAGCCGTCCATCTACTACTATCAGATGATCGAGGCCCTATCAAGACATTACTCCTTCGACGTATATGCACCCTTCTCCGATCTCCCTAAACATATTCAGGACGTCCTCTTGTACGGCTCCGGGGATGAGGTCATAGAGTTCTACTATGAGAAGGGTAACAGGAGGCATGGGTACAGCAAGACGTTTGAAGGGATACTGAAGGAACTGGAGAGGAGGTATTACGACACAGAATACTACGACGAGAGGAAGGACCTGGAAAGATTTATGAATAGTCAACCCTGCCCGCCATGCGGCGGCTCACGGTTGAAGCGGGAAGCGTTATTTATAAAAGTAGGTAGACACTCGATCCATGATATAACTAGGATGAGTATAAAAGATTCCCTTGCATTCTTTGAATCTCTGAATCTCAGTGGTTCGGAGAAGGAGATAGCCCGCAGGATCCTCAAGGAGATTAAAGACAGGCTCAATTTTTTGATCAACGTCGGCCTGGACTACCTTACCCTTGACAGACCGGCCGCTACGCTTTCAGGCGGGGAAAATCAGCGGATAAGGCTTGCAACACAGATCGGTTCCGGCCTAATGGGGGTACTCTATATCTTAGACGAACCAAGTATCGGCCTCCATGCAAGGGACAACAAGAGGCTTCTGGAGGCCTTGCTTAGACTGCGTGACATGGATAATACCGTCCTCGTAGTGGAACACGACGAGGAGACCATTCTGACGGCGGACCACGTAATAGATATGGGACCGGGGGCGGGTGAGCATGGCGGTTATGTGGTGGCCAGCGGCACACCTCATGGTATCATGGAATGCAAGGGGTCTCTGACCGGGCGATATCTGTCCGGAGATCTTTTCATACACACACCTTCCAAAAGGCTCAAAGCCGGGAAGAGGTTCTTGACCATCAAGGGCGCCGGTGCAAACAACCTCAAGTCGATCACGGCAAGGTTCCCTTTGGGCCTTATTACCTGCGTTACGGGTGTTTCAGGCTCCGGCAAGTCGACCCTGGTAATCGACACCCTTTACAAGACCCTGTCCCAGAGACTCTACAACTCAAAAGAGAGGGCCGGAGAGATTGCGGAGATCTCCGGGATTGAGTATCTTGACAAGGTTATCGATATCGACCAGTCCCCTATAGGGAGGACACCAAGGAGCAACCCAGCCACATATACCGGACTATTCACCCCGATAAGGGGACTCTTTGCCCAGGTTCCCGACGCAAAGACACGCGGTTACCGGCCGGGAAGATTCAGCTTTAACGTAAAAGGAGGAAGGTGCGAAGCCTGCGAGGGTGACGGATTGATCAAGGTGGAGATGCACTTCCTCCCGGATATCTACGTCACGTGCGAGATCTGCAACGGCAGAAGGTACAACCGGGAGACACTGGAGATAAGGTACAAGGGTAAGAATATCGCCGACTGCCTGGATATGACCGTAACAGAGGCGCTGGACTTCTTCGAACACATCCCTCCCGTCAGGGAAAAGTTGCAGACATTGTACGACGTGGGCCTCGGCTATATCAGACTTGGACAGTCCGCAACCACCCTCTCAGGCGGTGAGGCACAGAGGATCAAGCTGGCTAAAGAACTCTCAAAGAGGGCCAGCGGCAAGACGGTATATATACTGGATGAACCCACGACAGGCCTCCACTTCGCCGACATTCAGAAACTCCTCGATGTACTTATAGAGTTAAGGAATACAGGCAACACCATTATCATAATCGAGCACAACATGGATGTCATAAAGACCGCCGACTACATTATAGATCTCGGCCCGGAGGGAGGTAACGGCGGTGGCCGGATTATAGCCGAGGGCAGCCTGGAGGAAGTAGCCGCGACGGAGGCCTCCCATACCGGCAAATTCCTGCGAGAGATTCTAAAGACCGGCAAAAAAGGTCGACCCAGTACAAACTTGGAGCATACACGGACGCAGCGATCTTTTATGGACAGCGCTATAACATGATGTAAGAAGTCATAGGTCATATCTTACATTACGCGCATCCGGTTGGATTATACCCGAGACGTCAAGATGAAAATGGCCCCTGCTGCATCTTCATGCTAAACTGATATGCTCCCGGTATAGGATATTATTACATATTGCCTGTACTATCAAAATAACGTAGAATCCACATAGACTTATTTATCGCAACATTTGTGGTGGGAAGATTGAACATGCCCGGCGAACGCATTCTCGACAGCTTCACTTCCGAACGACCAGAGAGTCTTTGAAAGGTACTATACCATGCAGCTCTTTTTGATTCTCGCCTTGATAATAGCCATCCTGGCTGTAGTCTTTGCAATCCAGAATGCGGTGCCCATAACGATAACATTCTTCGCATGGAGGTATGAGAGTTCCCTTGCATTGGTCCTGCTATTGACGCTTGCCCTCGGCGTAGTGATAAGCCTGCTAGTATCGGCGCCGGCAATGATACGAAGGAGCCTGAAGATATCGACCCAGAAGAAGAAGATAGACGAGATGGAGCAGGCCTTGCAAAAAAAGGAGAACTCCGAAAAAACGTCTGCAGATGGATGATTACGAATCATGGACAACGTCTACATTATGAGCACACAGAGAGCCGGAACAAGGTAAATTAAGATATCCCTATCGGACCCCTTTCCTTTCTCCTCCCTCTCCAGCCTTACAGAATATTGACCTACCCATCTCCTTTCTGCATTCAGCGCACCTCGCATCACTGCACATCTGACAGCAATAACAATCAGGGCAATCGTGCTTACGCTCGTTCAAGGGCTGCTGCACAGGTTCGTAAACCAACCCTTTGACTCCTGGCATCTTGATCCACGGCATAGTAGTAGCATATCAGGGAAGGTCTGTGCACTCAGATCTTCCGTGGCACATGGATGTGCCGCCATCTTCGTTACCTAAAGTTATTGAAAAACCCAAGAAACAGAAAGATCGCGCTCTTCCTTTTCGTCTCTGAATAATCTAGAAATGAAAGTATAGTTTCGACAAAGCTTAGTGACATTGAAGCCTCCTGCCTGCCTGTCAATCTTGGCAGACAGATCAATCCTGGCGGACAGGTGCCGGTGCCACGGCAGACAGGCGCTCGCTATGCATGTTCGGATTATACCACAAAATATTCCTGAATGGATCAAGTCCCGGCAAGCTTCTTGCCACAGTTGGAGCAAAAGATCCACTGCGGTGCGATATCCCCCCACATGACGGGCAGAGTTTCTGCAGGTGGCGTTCACATGAAGGGCATACCACAGCACCACCTTTCAAGCCTTCACCACAATCGGGACACGCCATTGTATCCTCCGCCGCTTCAACGAAGAGGACCCTCAACAACTCCTCTACCGTTGCCAAACCATCCCGCACCTTCCTCATGCCATCCTCCTGGAGAAAAGAGGTGCATTTTGAGGCGGATTCCTTTCTGATAAACTCTTCCGAGTTATCACTTCTTATAAGGGCCTTTAACGCTCTGTCCACCACCAGGATCTCATATATACCTATTCTCCCCTTGTAGCCTGAGAAGTTACAATTCTAACACCCTCTACCATGAAAAAAGCCCATATCACCGCTCCGTATTCCTAACCTTTGAAGCTCAATACGCGACGGCTCATATGGCTCCTTGCAGAACTGGCATACCTTCCTCGCCAACCGCTGGGCTATGACACCATTGAGGGAGGCGGCCACAAGATACGAAGGGATCCCTATATCCTTTAAACGTACTATGGAGGATATGGCATCGTTGGTATGGAGTGTGCTGGCTGATAACCAGGTGTCCGGTAATCGAAGCCTGGGCGGCTATTTGTGCCGTCTCCTGATCCCTTATCTCCCCCAAGAGGATAACATCCGAGTCCTGTCTCAGAATAGACCGTAAACCGTAAGCAAAGGGGAGTCCCGTCTTTTCATTTATAGCCACCTGGGTCACACCCTTGAGCTCATACTCTATCGGATCCTCCAGAGTGACAATACTTATAGCAGGTGATTTAATGGCATTGATCATGGCATAGAGCGTGGATGATTTACCACTCCCGGTGGGGCCGGTGACCAGAACAATGCCATGAGGTTTCTCTATCAACCTCTTTACCGTCTCCACATTATCGGCACTAAGTCCAGTCGCATCAAGATTGACAACGCTGGATTTCGGATCAAGGATACGGATGATGATATTTTCGCCGTACTGGCTTGGCAGTGTCGATATTCTAAGCTCTACCTCCCTTTCACCGATCCTGATTTTTATTCGTCCGTCCTGGGGCAACCGTTTTTCGGTAATATCCATCCGGGCCATGATCTTGATCCTGGAGGTAACTGCGCCATGTATCCATCTGGGGAGCTGATTGATGTCCTTTAACAAACCGTCGACCCGCTCTCTGAGTATGACCTCCTTTAACTGCGGCTCTATATGGATATCGCCGGCCCTGCCGTTAATTGCATTCGTAATAATACTATTAACGAGTTTTATTATTGGAGGGAGTTTACTCTTCTTCAGGTCATCAGAGAGGTCGCCCTCTTGTTCCTGGACCAGCTCTATAATATTGTCGTTTGGCGACATATCCATAGTGATGTCACTGAGGGCATCAGAAATGTGGTAGTGGTGTCTTATTGCGCTCTCTACTTCTTTAGGTGTGGAAACGGCCGGATTTATGTAACATCCGGTGACAAATCTCAAATCCTCAATAACCTGCAAGTTCATCGGATCGACCATTGCAATAGTCAGAACATTCTTATCTATGCATACCGGCATAAGACTGTACTTGACGGCCAGGTCTTCCTTAACGAGTTGGACCGCCTCCGGCTCAATGGTGGTAGTGGCAAGTTCTATATAATTTATGTTCAACTGAAAGGCAACAGTCTGGGCAACATCCACATCCTGACAAAATCCATTCCTTACAAGGATCTCACCAAGGGGCAACCTCTCTTGCTTCTGCTGCTCCAGGGCTACGGCGAGTTGTTCATCGCTTAGCAGGCCGGCCTCGATAAGGAGCTCTCCAAGTTTTTTTACCGCCATACCATTAAACCTTTCAGTGCAATCACCACACTATGTCGGACGGCTTAAGGAAAGACTTGAGATCATGGAACCACGCAGGGCCCGCCTCACCTCTAAAGTCCTACTCAGGACTCCCCGGTGGATCAGCCGTTCAGATTCCTCTGCAGATGGATCCGCTCTTCCGGTTTGACTTTTTGTTCCTTTATAGGATAATTAGCACTGAAGATTCCTGCAACAGGCTGCAGGGATATTCATGTATACGAAACCGTCATGAGCCTTGGGCTCACAAAGGGGCATGAAAATATGGTGCGAGCAGTATCCTCCTTTGAGTAAGATAGGTGGCATCAATATTCATCACAAGGAGGGCTGTCATGGAAGTATTGTTTGGAAGGTGTTGCGGTATAGAC
>WGFD01000173.1 GCA_015492395.1 Deltaproteobacteria bacterium
AACTGATTTACTACCGCCTGAAGGCGGTAGGTTCAAAATGATGTCGGCTGAAAGCCCGACTTAGGAGTCAATCTTGAAATTCCCATCTTCTTTCTTTAGCTCTTGGGTCTTGATATATTCCATGATCACTTCATCTGTTACATTCCCTGAACTGGCCACAAAAAATCCCCCCGCCCACAGATGGCGGCCACAAAATGTCTTCCGAAGGTGGCTGAACTCCATCAACATCTTCCTCGAACTCTTACCCTTTACCTTCAAGTGCACATGGGCCTTACTCACATGTCCACTTAGTATCTCAACTTCATGTTCCGCACATATCTGCCTGACTACTTCGCGTAACCGTACGGCTACTTCGCCAGTCAAGGCTGGCTTCCTATACTTCGTGATCCACACAAAGTGCAACTTTATGTCAAATCGAGTATGGGATGTGGTCCGATAATGTTCCATCCCATTAGTATACTGAAGTCTTCGCCTAAAAGGCGAGGGATTTTATATCCCAAAGTGAGACATTAATAAGATGCCACCTATCTTCCGGGGATATAGCGTCCCCTTATCCCGGCATCTCTTCATCAGGACCCAAATTACCATAGGTAATTGCAAAGAAAAGAGAATCCTCCGGCACCTTCTTTACAAAGTCGCTTGTCAAATCTGCTGGCGTCATGTACTTCTTGCCCAACTCTCCGTCTCCATGACAGATGGCGCAATAGATATTGTATATAACCTTCCCGCGCGCCAACAACTCAGCACTCGGTGGCATGGGATTCGTCAAATTCACCGCCGCCTCGTGTTTACTCTTGACCGGTATGGGCTTGCCTTTGGCCGGCACCGAGTCTTCGGGGTCTTTCGGGGGCAAACCTTCCTGAGCCTTGTAAGAGGGCTGATCGAACATATCGTAATCCCAAGGCATGGCAAAACCAAGATTAGGCGCGGCAAAGCCGCAAACAATCAGGATGACATGCAGGATCATACGGCGCCTGGCTCTATACACCATCTTAAAACCTCTTGACTTCTTCCGCCCCGCCTTCGCTGAGTATCCGTTCTACTTCTTCCACCCTCTCAGGCTCAACATTCACCATAAGACCAAAGCGGTCCTCGCTTATCCTGTCGTGGTAAGGCTCATCTTTGCAGATTATAAGCCTCGCGGTGATAATAAATCCTGCCAGCGTCGCCAGCACCCCTCCAAGGATCAATGTTTCGTAAGATATAATCAGGGTCGGCGGGATGGAAATAATCGGCCTCCCTCCCCTGGGCAAGACATACAGGACCGCCGTGCCAATCGTCAATATAGCGCCGCCAAATAACCCCGCCACCGCACCGGCAAAGGAAAAGTATCTTACCGGATCTTTCCTCTCCCCAAGGGTATGTTCGACCTCTTCGCAGATAGGCACGGAAGACAGCACCGAGACATCCTTAACATCCGACGATTGCCTAAGCCTGGAGGCAACCGCCAGCATCGTGTCCACGTATTCAAACAAACCTATCACAGTCTGGCCCATTTAGTGTCCACCTCCACCCTTCATTGGAATCGAATCTTCTTTTACCTCGAAGAGAGAGATGATCGGGAATACCTTCAAAAACACCATGAACATCGATATCAAAAAGAAGAAAGTACCCGCTGTAATGGATATCTCTACCCAACTGGGGGAGTAATCGTGCCACATGTAAGGGAGGAATTTGCGCGACAAAGCGTTAGGGATTATCAGGTACCTCTCCAGCCACATCCCTATAAGGATAAACACGGACATGACAACCATGATATTCACTGTTTTTCTGATCTTTCTGAAGATGAACAGCAACGGCACTATAGAATTGCTGAAGATCATCAACGCGAACAGGTAGGAATACGGCGACGTCAGGAGCTTATACTTCAAAGATTCCATCTCCTGGGAGGTATTGGTATACAAACCCGTAATCACCTCCATAACGGTAAGGTAGCTCCACACCAATGATAATACCAGGAGAAAAATCCCGATCCTGTCGTAGTGCAGCTCCGTAATGTACTTTCTGATAACTGGGAAGAACCACCGAACCACGGACATCATCAACGTAACTCCGGCAAAACCTGAAAAAAGAGCCCCGGTAACAAAGTACGGGGCAAAGATGGTCTTATGGTACCCCGGAACGATGGACAGGGCGAAGTCCCAGGCCACGATGCTATGGACCGAGACTACCAATGGAATTATAAACGACGCGAAGTACATACATGCTCTGCCCTGTACATACCACTGTCTATCGGTGCCCCGCCACCCGAGTGACAGGAAAGTGTAGAGCCTCCGCCTCCATCCAGTCACGCGATGCCTGAGAGAGGCCAGGTCAGGGATCATGCCAAAATAAAGGAATACGGAACTGCTCACAAAATACGTGCTTATGGCAAATACGTCAAACATAAGTGGAGACTGAAAATTGAGCCAAATCATCCTCTGGTTCGGGTATGGTATGGTCCAGTAGAATTTCCACGGCCTGCCCATATGGATGAATACATACATCGACGCCAATATGAGGCCAAAAAATGTCAAGGTTTCCGCGCTCCTGGCGATAGCCCGCCTCCATGGAGTATTGGTGATATAGAGCATAGCTGAAATAAGCGTTCCGGCATGCGCAATACCGACCCAGAAGACAAAATTAACCAGGTATACACCCCACAAGTCAGGCACATTAAGGCCTGTTACACCCTGGCCTACATGTATCTGATATGCCCAGGGAAGGAAATAGAGCAGCACAGTCAATACGGAAGTACAGGCGAGGACAATATAATACCCAGACCCTGTCTTCGTGATTACATTTAGGATATCTTCATTGATATCTTTATACGTGATGTCGCTCTTCATGGCCTTTGGATGAACCATCCATTACCCTTTTCAGGTATATGACCGACGGCTCTGTGTTGTATTTTTCCAATAGTCTGTAGGTACGTCTGCTCTTCGCCAGTTTGGACACACTGCTATTTGGGTCATTCAAGTCACCGAAGACCATGGCCCCTGTCGGACACGACTGCACGCAGGCCGGCTGCACATCGCCGTCTTTGATCTCTCTTTCCTCATCCTTTGCCTTGTCCTTGGCAACCCTTATCCTCTGAATACAGAAGGTGCACTTCTCCATCACACCCATCTCTCTGACGCTGACGTCCGGGTTTAGCTGTTGATCCAATGGCTCGTCCCATTTATAGGTAAACCAATTAAATCTGCGCACATCGTAAGGGCAATATGTCGCGCAGGTATACGTCCCGACACAACGGTTATAGACCTGCACATTGAGACCATCCTGGTTATGATAGGTAGCGTATACCGGACAACCCAATTCACATCTGGCCTTGTCACAGTGCTGACACATGATCGGTATGAACTTGACCTTGACATCCGGGTACTCCCCCTCAACGTACCTCTCTATCCTGATCCAGTTAAAGGCCCTGCTCTTCCCGCACTCATCCTTGCCGACCGTAGGCAGATTATTCTCCGCATGGCATGCAACAACACAGGCCGCGCAGCCGTTGCATTTGTCGAGATCGACAACCATCGTCCAGTGATAATCGTACTTCTTATAATACCCTGGCGTCCGATACGCCTTCAGCCTTTTAGATAGCCTATCTATAATGCCCGGCAACTATGCCTCCTTCCCCATCTTCTTGAACTCCTTATTGGACACCGTCTGCACAATCCCTCTTCCAAGTTCCCTTGCACTGCCCTCCATCTTGACAAGCTTGCCCGATCTCGTACTCTTGAATACCCTGACCCGTGTCGAGTTCAACGCCAACGCTCCGGTCCGTGTATCCACCCTCGGCGGCAATATTGCAAGTGGATTATCCCCCCTTTCTTTGGCGTACCTGCCATACGAAGTATGGCCCTGCCCGATAGGTACGGCAACCGTATCAGGCCTTATCCCAGGATATAGATAGAGAGGCGCATGTATCTCGCCGTAGGGCGATTCAACCCGGATCATGTCACCCTCCTTAAGAGACAAATGTCTCGCAGTCTTGGGATTCATCTCGACCCAAGTCCCCCAGACTACCGATGTCATAGGATCGGGCATCTCTTGCAACCATGGAAGATTCGCCCCCCTCCCGTCCAGAAAGGCGGAATGAGAATAAACCGTCAAGAAGAATGGGAATTTATCGCTGTCTCCATCGAACCCGGCTGCAGCGGATGGAATATGGGAGCTTGCCTTCCCGACGGACAGATTTACAGCCCCGGAAATCTTTGGAGACGGGGTCCACCAACCACCGGCAGCCAGGAGCCGGCTCCAGAAGTCCTCGAATGAACGCTCTTTGATACCGGAACCTCTGTTCCTTCTGTATATTTTTTTCCATGCATCCTTCAGGAAGTCGCCGAAGCTCCGCCATGGGAAGTCCTTCTTGAATCCGGGGCCCAAACTCGCGGCCAAGGCCAGGAAGACGTCTCCCACACCTTTCGTGTCGAACACGGGGCTTACCGCAGGCTGCATAACCGTCGCGACCGAATAACCGGCGCCATGGTCGGCAAAGTCGTCCCCCCAATCCTCCAGCGAAGTATGCGCCGGGAGAATCAGGTCGGCCATCCCGGTCGTCTCATCCATAAAGCTAGACAGACTGACTATCAATGGTATATTTTCCAATGAAGCCCCTAATTTCATTCCGGAAGGGGCGGTAAAAAGCGGATTTGTATTGTAGAGTATGAGCGTCTCTATGTCGCCTTCCAAGGCGCTGTCCCCAAGCTTCGTTAATTGAGCGTAGGGAACACTCTTCCTCTTAAATGTCTTATCCTTACCGTTAAGGAGGACGCCACCTTTATGACCGATACTCCCCGCCAGATAGTTCAAGACATTGACCGCCACGAGATTGCCTATGCCGTTATCGTAAGACGCCAGATTATCCCCACCTATCGCCAGGCTGGGCCCGCCTTCAACGAATTCCTCCGCCAACTCCCCGATCTTCCTGACGGAGATATCTATTTCACCCGCCACCTCATCGGGATTATACCTCTTCAGCATGTCCATCCACCGTTTTGCGTCCGCCCCTCTATAGTGCCTCTCCTCGACGATCAGGTAGGCAATGCTAAGTGCCAATATACCTTCCGTTCCGGGCCGAACCGGCACCCATTCATCCGCACTTGCCCCTGTCATGGAAAGGCGTGGCTCTATCTGTACAAATCTTCCCCTCACGCCCGGCCGACCCTGCCGCATATCACCATAACTGCGCGCATACCTTACCGGTGAAAGCCATGTGCCCATGAAGTCCGCACCGAATGAAAGCAAGAGACGTGTATTCGCTATATCATAATCAGGAATAGCGCCCGATCCAATTGTTACGCTATTTGCGTAGATGAGATTGCTATTGTTAAACAGTTCATACTGAAAGTAATTCGATGAACCGAAAGAATCCATAAAGCTGACAAGAAGGGAAGTAAGGTGACCTCTCAAGGCCGAAGTCAACAGGTACAGCTTGCCGGCTTCATTCCTATTTGTCAGGTCCTTGAGATTCCCGGATAAGATCGAGAGCCCCTCCTCCCAGCTGACTTCCCGGAACTCCCCTTCACCTCTCTTGCCTACACGCTTTAGGGGTCCCTTGACTCTATCCGGGTTGTAGAGAACCTGAAGGCCTGCCTGTCCCCGTGCACAAAGCTTGCCTCTGTTTATAGGGTGAAGGGGATTGCCCTCGATCTTCTTCGCCCTCCCTTCCATGGTCTTTGTTATGACACCGCACCCCGCACTGCACTGCGTACAAAGACCGGCATACCAATTGGCAACCCCGGGCACGGTATCTTCGGGAGGCACCAGATAGGGAATGAGCTTGGCCACAGGGGGTTCCATAGCCTCTTTTAGTACAAATCCAGCCCCGGTGCTTACACCGCCAAGGCCTATAAGTTTAAGAAAATCACGCCTGTTTAGCATTTTTCTCTGTCAACTCCCATCATTACTTATGGCAAGTCCAACAATCTTTACCATTCTTCACTTCCTCATTCATATGACAGCGTAGACACCAACCCATCTTAAGGGAAGCGACCCTGGCTATCACATCCATTTCCTCCACATCCCCATGGCATGACTGACACTCAACGCCGGCCTTAACATGCCTCTTATGTGTGAAATACACATGGTCGGGAAGGTTATGCACCTTAATCCAGGGAATCGGCTCTCCACTCTCCCAGTAATGAGTGAGTTTCTGTATCTTTGGCGAATCTGTCTTAATTACCTTATGGCAGCCCATGCACCTCTGGACACTCGGGACGCCGGCCACCCTCGATTTGTTTGCGTAGATATGGCAGTAGAGACATGGGATATCATTATCGCCTGCGTGGATCTTATGGCTGAATGCAATTGGTTGAACCGGGCGTCTGTTTGAAAAGTAGCGGGCGTTAACATTATAACCTATGGCAAAGGTTATAACAGCAACGATTATATATATAGGGACCTTCTTCATAGCTTAATAAGTATCCTTCTTGTAAAGAACCCTACTCACTGCGAAAAGCCCCTAACAAAACACCGCGCAAGGCAAGATTAAGAAAATGGACTCTTCTTTTAGCAGATGTTTTCAGGTCCGTCAAGGAAAAAATTAAGAAAAGATCAACCCCGGATACCATTGATTGCCATTTTCACTATCAAGCTCGTCTTTATGATTTTCACACTTCATGTTATGATGGTTTTGTTATGGAAATAGATATTCTCAAGAACATCGTAGACGAATTGACCGGGGAAATAACCGGAGGTGTTA
>WGFD01000174.1 GCA_015492395.1 Deltaproteobacteria bacterium
ATGATGTTCCTGCGAAGCACATCGTCCTTGCTCAACTTATAGCCGCGCAGTATCGGAAATCTGCCGCTCTCTATAGCCCTGTCGTATTCTGTCAAATCATATACATTCTGCGCATAGTAGTCGGCTGTAAGTCTACTGGTACTGTTCAACCCTACTCCGATCACGTCTACACAGCTACCCGGCGCATATCCCAAGCCGTTCCACCGAAGCGCCTTCGCATCCCTCGCCGCGGCGACCTCATCCGATGGTCTGGCGAAGTGGTCGAATCCGATACGCACATAGCCCCCATCGATGAGTTGCCGGGAGGCCTGCAAAAAGAGCATGTGGGTCTCAACCTCATCCGGGCATTCCGAGCGATCGATGAGCCTCTGGTTTTTTGCCGATTTTGTCGTATAGTTCACAAAGGCAAGATCAATCCGGTCCGGAGCCATCTTGATCACCGTATCGATCGTTTCTTTAAAGGTCTCCCGCGTCTGCCTGGGCAGTCCGCACAGGATATCGAAATTCACGCTCTTGAAGAGTCTTCGGATGTCGGGTGCGAGTAGAGATGCAACGAGCTCCGACCTCTGGACTCGGTTCACGGCCTCCTGGACGCTCAAATCGAAGTCCTGAACGCCGAAGGAAAGCCGGTCAATCCCCTTGGAATGGTAGTATCTCAGCATTTCCAGGCTTGAATGTCTGGGATCGACCTCAATCGTGAACTCCCTCAACCCCTGACTGCCGACCATCCCCTGCAGCTTCGCCACAAGCCGATCGAAATCCTTCTCCCCGAGTATCGTCGGAGTGCCTCCCCCGAGGTGGATCTCCCGTATATTCGGATGCACACCGGCTTCATCAAAGTATTTCATCAACAGATCGATCTCTTGAAAGAGCCTCTCCAAGTAGCGCCTGATCTTCCCCTCTTCCCTGGTGATGATCTTATGACATAAGCAGTACGCACACAGGCTGAAGCAGAACGGTATATGGACGTACAACATCGCCGAAGGTTTTTTTGAGGAGCGACAATAGCGGCTCAAGGCCCTCATATAGTCGTCCTCGTTAAAGTCATAGGACCACTTGCTCTTATGAGGATAGTCCACATACATATACCCGCAGGAGTACTTCCGTATCAGGTCGACGTCGATGCCGTTTGCAATTGTATACATGTCTCTTCTCCTGACCGCCTTTTGTCCGACAAGCCGGCAATAAGTTTCTCACACTTTTCCTTGAAGTCGTACATGATCTCCAAGTCCAACGCGTATGGCTTGATGAATATTCGTTTGTAGTTTGTTATATACAACTCGTTGGATCGATACAGGTTGTCGACATTGATGTCCACCAGGAGATTGTCGCGCACAGCCTGCTCGAACATCTTTGTCCCTGGAAAGGGAACAACATTATGAAGATATATCCTGTCGATGTCGATATCCCTGATCATGTTATAGGTGTCCATAAGCGTTTCACGGGTCTCTTCCGGAACACCTATGATGAAAAACGCCTTGATGCACAGCTGGGGGTGGCCTTTACATAGCTGAATCACCTCATGAATCTTTTCTCTGGACAGGCGTTTTCGGAAGACCTCGTTTCGTATATAGTCGGAACCGCTCTCGATGGCCAGCGACACCCTTACCAGTCCGGCCTTCACCATCGCATCTATGACCTCCTCGTCCAGCGTCCCGACCTCAACCCCATTTGGGGTTTCAAATTGAATCACGAGATCTCTCTTAACGATCTCATCACATATACCCAGGATATGATCCTTTCGGAAGGTCAGGTTATCATCCATGAAGGAGTAGTGCCGATGGTTGTATTTCTTGTACAAGTACTCGATCTCATCGACTACGTTACCGGGACTTCTGGCCCTCCACCGCGGCCCCATCACGGTATACATCGAGCAGAACGGACAGTGGTGAGGGCAACTCCTGCTGGTTATGATCGGAATCGAGGTATTGATGGGGAGGTCCCTTGGATTGTGCCAGTCCGATGTGTCGACGTAATAGTCCCTCAGGTTGATCAGGTCATATGCCGGGAACGGGAGGGTGTCCAAGTCTTTTATAAACGACTTCTTAGGTGTCGCGCAGACCTCCCCGTCTACCCTGAACGCGCAACCATCGATCTTTTGATAGTCGTCCCTTCCATCCTTGATGGTGTTTACCAACTCTACTATCGCCTCTTCGCCCTCGCCCTGGATTACATAGTCGATTGTGGGGCAATTCTTCAGGATATCCTCGGCGTATATCGTAGGGTGAATCCCGCCGATGACGATCGGTATATCCTTATCTCTCTTCTTCGCCTTCTCGGACAGCTTCAATACATCCTGGAAGTTGCCGGAAAACAGACACCCTATTCCGATCATCTCAGGACCGAACGCCTCGGCAGCTCTTATAAAGATCTCCTCATAATATCCGTCCGGGTCCCCCCCCTCTCCGGCGTAGAAGGTCCTCAGATCCAGAATCCTGACCTCGTCTCCATTCCTTTTGAGTACGGCGCCAAGGTACAACAGGCTGGAGGGAGGGTAGAACTCCCTGTTGTAATAAGTCGCCGGCACCTGCGGATGGACCAATAATATCTTCATACGCCACCTCGCTTCTTCACCTTATCTCTTATGTTGTTCGGCATCTTTATATTGCGTATTGAGTCCGTGTTCCTTTATCATTGCCTGTAGTTCCAGGAAGTTATTGATGATCTCTTCACTCTTCATCCCTCTCCCCCATGGAGCTTGGTCTGAGTACTCGAATGACATGGTCAGTTTCTCGTCCTCAAACCTGTTGACAAGATGCATGGTTTTATCCCAGTCGGATGTAATGCTCTTTATTCCGTATGCTTGCGGATTATTGTACATCTCCGTGCCGGGCCTAACGGCAAACAGGGACAGATAGACAATATCGGGGCCGGTCTCTCTTATGAAGTTCCACGACCGCTCCACGATATCGTCGGGCTCCCCCGGCAAACCCATGATCATGTATACCCTTGCCTCAATATCGTTTTCCTTAAGCAGATGAATCGTCTCCCTGGCCCTCTCAACCCTGATCTTCTTGTTTATGATATCCAGAGATCTTTGAGATACACTTTCAACACCCAACCCAAGGGCCATGCATCCTGATTCCTTTGCCAACTTGGCTAATTCGGGGGTGACACCGTCGACCCGGCACTGCCCTCTCCACACTATTCCGGTCCTTCCGATCGCCTCCAGATGTTTGACCGCCTGCTGCCGGGTCAAGGGAAGCGCTATCTCATCCAGGAGGTTGATTCCCCGGATCATATACTCCCTTTTCAAGTACTCGATTTCCTCCTCGATAAGATCGGGTCTTCTGAACTTGATGCCGGGATTGTATTTTTTGACCTCCGGCATCGCGCAAAACCGGCACTCGTATGGGCATCCCCTGCTGAATATCACGGTACAGCTCAGCAGATCCTCGTATCCGGGTCTGTTCTTGAGGGCCATGAGTCCTTTTCTCGCAATCGTCGCCTCCGGAAGATACTTTCTGCTCGGATATGGATAGATATTTATATCGATCTTGGACGTCTGCCTGTAGACCGGTTTCAGGTCTGAATTGATGAGGTCCGTCATCACCTGCGATATCGTCTCTTCGCCGTCTCCGAGGATCAGCGAATCAAACACTTCCAGACATTCCCGCTGAAAATCATAGACATGGGGTCCGCCGGCGATATGTTTTGCCTTGGGATAGCGCCTTCGCAATCCTTCGACAATCGACACCTGTTCCTTATAATCGAGCGTGTATACCGAGTGCAGAAATACGTCGCATTCCGGTATGTGGTACAGGGCAAACCGTCTCTTGACTCCCCGCAGATCAATCAGCAGCGGTTTTACCTTGTCACCCATCTTATACTCCAAGACCGTCAGTATCTGAAAGTGAGTATGCGGGTCGCCCTTAAATGGATCGAACAGGTATTCGCTGCTTGGGAATATAAATCCGACGCTCAACATTCTCGACAACTCATCTTGTTATAGTCGTTTTATTACATTAACGCTATGCCGACTCTTTGACGGAAAGCGCGTTGTATCGTTGGTGCAACCCTTCTCTGTTCTCACCGTACCACTTCATGACATCCTTGATCCCGTCCTCAAGGGATATCTCAGGCCTCCAGCCTAGGCTGTTCGCCCTTGATATGTCCATGATCCTCTTCTTGTCTCCGGACGGCTTGGAGGTATCCCATACGACTTCCGGCCTTTTGTCCATATGACCCGTAATGACATCCACCAAGTCCTTTATGCTGGCCCCGACCCCGCTGCCGAGATTGATGGGGCGTCCGGAGCCCTTCTCTAGGGCGATAAGCATGCCCTTGGCGACATCCTTTGCG
>WGFD01000175.1 GCA_015492395.1 Deltaproteobacteria bacterium
ACGGGGACCAATCCCATACCGTATGAATTGAAGATATCCCATCCGGACGAATCGACCTTCAATAGCAGCAGTATGCGTTCTATCATTTCGCTAGGCAAGGCCAACGGAGCGAAGAGAGAGGTATACACCGCCTTCAGTAGAAGCCCGTGACGGAATGCGTTATAATTGTTATAGTTTAATGGTTGTGGTTGGTGTTTGCACGGATTAACTCGTGCCTACCCGGAAGCCCATTCGGAGAGATCGATCTGACTGGGGAGAGGCGATCCGGAGACTGACTTGTGCATCGGATGCTTAACAGAAGAATAGTTCACAGGATAGTTCTACTGGTCTTCCTGCTGGCCCTGTACCCTGGGGTTGTGGCTGCGGATACCTTTACCGTCAGCCTACCTCCAAATACCGAGGTGACCATGCAGGACCCAGAAGCTATCATACCGGTGACTATCACCAACAACGGGCCTACGAGGAACATACGAAGGATAGAGTTCGAGATAGACACCGCCAGATACAACTTCAGTGGGGCTACCGTTCCGCCGAATGGCTGGTGCGTGGAGAGGGTAAGGGCAAATTCTATAAGATTCGCTCTGAGACAGATAACCGGGGCGTGCCGGAATTGGCCCACACCAAGCCAGATTACACCGGGAAGCAGCCTTGTCTTCAATCTGACCGTCCTTCCGCTCTCCGATTCGGCCGATGTGACAAATGATACATTCACAAGGGTGAGGGTGAGGACTCAGAACGGCTTCAACCTGTCTGGCGGTCTTCCCACATGGACGCGACGGGCCCTGGAGGCGTCTATGGCGGCCACACCCTCCACCGCCGGTGTTGGAGATGAGATAACCCTTGCGATGCAGGTAATAAACCGCTCCACCGTTACGCAGTCGGGTATTACATCAGTCCCTGTTCCGCCTGCACCATCCACGCCTATCGTAACCGGCACTGCCGGTCCGTACTATGGATCCACGCTCCTTGACGGAGACCACGACGATACGATAACCACGATAGTGGTGGACTCCACCGCCGAGTTCCCGTCGAGCGGCACAGTCAGGATCGACTCCGAGGAGATATGCTATGCTGGAACTACCGCCACGACCTTTACAGGCGTTACCAGGGGATGTAACTCGACGACCGCATCTAACCACACGGATAATGCCGCTGTCTACAACCTCAGCCCACTTTCGCTGGCGCCCGGTGAGAGCGGGACGGTGATATATACCTACCAGGCCGCGGCAACGGGATCGGTTTATTTTACTGCCAGGGGCGCAGACAGTAGTGGCACCGCAACCTCGGTAAGCGTGGACTCCGGCGCCGTAATCATCAGCGACTTCGCGGCGACCCTTGCGTTATCGCCTGCGAGCGTTATCAGCGGTGACACCATACTGGTGGAGATGAGCGTCACCAACAACGGCAGTTCAGCATTGGTGAATATAGTCCCTTCGCTGTTGTCCGGTTGCGCCGGAGGGGCTACGGAGACTTACGTATCCGGGCCGAGTCCGCCACTCATCCCTTCCATGGCCCCCGGGAGTTCGGGTACGTTCCAGTGGCAGTACCAGGTCGCCGGGAACGTTGGGGATGCGTACTGCCTGACCGGTTATGCCACGGCAGACGGCCCGGTTATCAGCAATACCGCTGCGTCGAACAACGGGACGATCTCCAACTACGCCGTAACGGTCGACCCTTCTACCGTAGCCGGCGGCAGTACCGGCGTGACATTTACATGGGATCTATACAACGGTGGTGGCTGTCCGGTAAGAGAGATCAGGATAGATATCCCTAGATCAGGTGGTGACTGGAACTGCGGTTCCGTTACCCCTCCGGCGGGATGGAACGGTGGATGCGGTGACCCCGTACGCTTCAGATCATCCAGCCGCACCAACGACATACCGCCGAACGGGACCGGCTCATTCTCCATAACCTTCAGTACAACCGAGACAGTGACGGCGGACAAGACCGTCTCATTCCCCATAGAGATCAGGACCAGGCGAGTCTTTGCCCTTGGTTGTTTCCGCGCCATCAGGACAACCATAGGGAGTTACGTCACGGTGACCGCTTATGGGCTCGCCCTTACGCACTCCCCTGCGGGACCCATATACGCAGACGGTACCTCCCGCTATGCTATGACGGCCACGCTGACCTCAGGGGGAAACCCCGTATCGGGAAAGATCGTCACCTTTTCCACGACGAATGGTACTCTGGCTCCCGCAACCGCTGTGACCGACTCAAGCGGTCAGGCTACCGTGGAACTGATTGCCCCTAACTCCGCGACTAACACAACGGCCACCGTAACGGCGACATATCTGGGTGCCGTGACCACTGACACGGTGGACTTCACCGGCTGGACCGGGCCTAACTTACAGTACTGGGGCGGCTTAAGTCCCGCAAGTGCCAGTTGTGGAAACAGCTATTCATTTACGCTGAACGTGAGGAACATAGGCACTGTTGCCATCACTATCGATACGAACAGTTACTTTGCCTTTAATGATTATGCCGCCGGAGGTACCACCGAATTCATAGCGTACCTCGACGCAGATACTACCATAGGGGCTGGGGCCGGGCCTGTCCCGCTTACCTTCGGACCGGCGACGGTAGCCGCCTCCTTTATCGATGGCGCCTACCTGCCCACTGCCAACACCGCCCCGCCGCCTGCGAGCGGCCTCTTCTTTAAAGACATCACAGGCGTCTACGACCAGTACCGCGATGTGACAGACAACGTCACGGTCTCCGGGAGTTGCGGTACATTTAATATTGATATCCTCGAGTGGCGTGAGCTGTATTAAAACCGGAGACAGCTCTAGAGAAGCCTTGGCCATCTACAAGGATAGCTTGTATTCCCTCTTACGGGTTTAGTATAATAGGAATCAACACCCCCAATGTGCTTCAATAAGTTGCAGACTCTTCAATGTAGTAAGATGGTAATTATGACCACTCCTTCTTCGCTGTGCCTGTGGTTACCGTACTCCGTTTGGTGATTTCATGGTGTTTGGTTCCCTTCCATCCCTTTTAAGTCTTTTGGCATCTCTGTGGCTTGCCGCCTTTATCTTCACCAGGAACAAGAAGAGTCTGGTAAATATAAGCTTCACGCTGGCGATGATATCCGTTGCGCTAATGGAGTTTGGCAACTTTATGGCTCTGCGTCTGCCCGGGACATCCAACGTGCTCTTGTGGAAGAGGGTGTCCATGGTGGGAGAGGCGTTCATTCCCGGCAATTGGCTCCTATTCTGTCTTACCTTCGCCAGGACGGACTATAGAGGATTTTTATCGAGGTGGCGGCCGGTTATTGCCGTAGTATATGTCGTGCCGCTCCTTTTTCTCGTCTTTATGGGCTCAACCACCTTTATATACGCCATGGACGATTCAACAAATGTTGTTTCCCACCTAAGATTCGGCAGGACGGGCTACCTGTTTAATATTTATCTCCTGGTCTCCATAGTGATAGTGCTCATGAATCTCGAGAATATCTTCAGGTCTTCTCAAGGTGCAAAGAGGTGGCAGATCAAGTTCATGGTACTGGGCGTGGGCGCGATATGCGCCTTCCGGATCTTTAGCGTCAGCCACAACATTCTCTTCTCCTCCATAGACCCGGATCTCATTCCGGTAAACTCCGTCGTGGTCATACTCTCTACCGCATCTATTACATTCTCCGCGGTGAGACACCGGCTTCTGGATGTGGATGTATTCATCTCCCGTTATGTGGTGTATAACTCCGCGACCCTCCTGATAGTGGGGCTATACCTGATCATCGTAGGCCTCCTCGCCCACTGGTTGAGGTATATAGGTGGGGAACTGGATAGATTCCTGAGCCTCACCTTCATATCCTTCGCACTAATGGCCCTCTTCGTATTCCTCTTCTCGGAGCACGTCCGCAGGAAGACCAAGCTATTCATCAGCAGACACTTTTATAAACACAAATATGAGTTCAGGGACAAATGGATGGAGGTTTCGGAAAAGATCAGTACCAGGTCCACCCTGGAGGGGTTGGGAGAGGCCCTCTTGGAGCTGTTGTCGGAGACCCTGGGGGCGAGGAATATCCATCTTTGGCTGAGTGAAGATCGTGAAGAAGGGGATTACATCATGTATGCGGGAAAGGGTGCCGGAGATGTGGGGATGAGGTATTACAAGGATAGCGGCATGGTCCGTTACCTCCGGGGGAAGAGGTCGATATTTGCCCTGCAAGGTGACGGGATGGAGCCGGAGTGCATGGCTGTTTACAGGGAAGAGAGGGATTTCTTCTCCGAACTCGGCGTGGTCCTCTGCGTTCCTCTGATTGCAGATGACAGCTTGATAGGATTCCTTACAATAGGGAGTGACGAGGTCTCAGGG